>CAZLHW010000406.1:0-4107 GCA_964559085.1 uncultured Acidobacteriota bacterium
CGTAAGGGCTTGCTGAAGCTGATCTCCATGTTGATCGAGGGAGGAGCGGAGGACGAGGTCTTGGAGGCGCTCATTCGCGCCTCGCAGCGCGGCGTCTCGTGCCGGGTCTTGGTCGACGCGCTAGGGGCTCGCCCTTGGTGGAAAGGCGATCAGCCGGAGCGCTTGCGGGCGGCCGGCGTGCAAATCCGACCAGCCTTGCCCGTTGGACTGTTTCAGACCCTGGTGAGCCGAAACGATCTTCGGCTGCATCGGAAGATCGTCATCGTCGATGGCAAGGTCGCATGGACGGGAAGCATGAATCTTGTTGATCCGCCCGATTCCTCGGCCTTCCTTCTGCTGATACACCAGAACGCCCGCGTCGGTTCTGGCAATCAGACGCAGGGCGGCATCAAGCTGCTCCCCGCAATCGCAGCGATTGGAGGAGAACACATCCCCCGTCAGGCATTGGGAATGAATACGAACCAAGGTGGGTTTTTCCGGACTCGGCCTTCCGGCGACGCGGGCGACAGCCGCCTCGCCGGAAACCGAATCTCGAAATCCATATATGAGAAACTCTCCCGCTTTAGTTGGGAGTTTGGCGCGGGGAACTTTTTCAAACTTGATTGAAGAAGCCGAAGTACGGGGTTGTGCCGGACTTCGTTTTGATGCTTTTGTCACTTTTCCTTCTTTTCGCCCTCGTTCTTTTTTTCAGAGGCAGGGGCGGTATCTTTAGCTTTTTTCTTTCCGCCCTTTTCGTCTTCCTTCTTGGCCGGCTTAAACTCGCTGCCGATTAACTCCAGATAAGCCATTTGCGCTCCATCTCCGTCCCGGAATCCGAGGCGGATGATGCGGGTGTAGCCTCCGGGGCGTTGGGCAAAGCGAGGGGCGATTGTGTCAAATAGCTTGGCCACAACCGCAGGATCTTTTACGAACGCCAGGGCCTGACGTCGCGCATGCAGGGTCTCGCGCTTCCCTAGGGTGATCATTCGTTCAGCGATGGGGCGAACCGCTTTCGCACGATCCAGCGTTGTCCTGATCCGCTCCTTATCGAAAAGCGATGTGACCATGTTGCGAAACATCATCACGCGATGGGCGGTTTTTCTCCCCAGCTTTTTTCCAGCAACTCGATGTCTCATGAATCCAGTCTCCGATCTGCTTCAGCGGTTCTTCTTACTACTCGGCCTTGGGAGCAGGAACCGGTCTGCCCTCAGGATCGAGCTTCATGCCGAAGGATAAGCCCATTTCGGAAAGAATCTCTTTAATTTCATTGAGCGATTTTCGTCCGAAGTTCTTTGTTTTAAGCATTTCCGCTTCCGTCTTCTGGACAAGCTCGCCGATGGTTTTGATATCCGCATTTTTGAGGCAGTTATAGGATCGCACCGAAAGCTCCAGTTCCTCAACCGAGCGTTTCAGGTTTTCGTACATTCGCAAGGCTCCGATATCTACTTCCTCTTCCTCTTCCTCGGGCTGCTCTTCAAAATTGATGAAAATGAACATGTGGTCTTTAACGATCTTTGCAGCCTGGGCGATGGCATCCTGCGGGGCAATGCATCCATTCGTCCACACATCCAATACAAGCTTGTCATAGTCTGTGGTCTGACCCAGGCGTGCGGCTTCGACGGAGTAATTGACCCTTTTGATCGGGGAATGCACGCTGTCCAGAGGTATATATCCAAGCGGCAGATCCTCTTCAAAATTTTCGTCCGCCTGAATATAGCCGCGTCCCTTCTTGACGCGCATTTCGATTTTCAGCTTGCCGCCTTCCCCGATGGTTGCAATGTGCACATTGGGATCGAGGATCTCGACATCCGCATCCGGAGTGATGTTGCCCGATTTTACGTCTCCGGGCTGGTCGCATTCGAGGTAAATCGTCTTGGCGTGATCCACATTCAATCGAAGCGGTATCTGCTTCAAGTTCATAATGATGTTGGTCGCATCTTCAGTCACGTTGGGGATAGGCGTGAACTCGTGAAGAACCCCTTCGATCTTCACAGCTGTTATGGCCGCTCCCTCGATGGAAGACAGCAAAACCCGGCGCAAGGCATTCCCGATTGTTGTGCCGAAGCCTCTTTCGAAGGGCTGCGCATAAAAATGGCCGTAAGTCGGGCTTAACGTCTCAAGATCGCAGATCAGCCTCTTTGGCTTCTGAAAAGCTCTAGTCATAGTTTTCCCCTTGCCTCATCTCTCCGTTACTTCGAATAGAGTTCCACGATGAGCTGCTCGTCAATAGGCATTTGAATATCATCACGTTTGGGTAGCGCCACTACAGTGCCTTTCAAACCCTCGGCGTCCAATTCAAGCCAGGCTGGCACACCGCCGCGACCGCTGATGGAAGCTACGGAGTCCAAAACCTGCGTATTCTTTTTTGTTTTCTCCCGCAGCGTGATCACATCGCCGGCCTTTACAAGGGCGGAGGGGATATCCAGCTTTTTGTCGTTGACCAGCACGTGGCCGTGCGTGACCAGCTGTCTGGCCTGGTCGCGCGAGGGCGCGAATCCCAGTCGGTAGACAACATTGTCAATGCGGCATTCGAGTGTCAGCAAAAGCGTTTCGCCCGTAATACCCTTCTTTTTATCAGCCTTGGCAAAATAATTGGCGAACTGGTTCTCGAGGACGCGATAGATGCGTTTTACTTTCTGTTTCTCGCGCAGTTGCACCCCATATCCAACCGTTTTGGGGCGCTGATCGCGGCCGTGCTGTCCTGGAGGAAAATTGCGCTTCTCAACGGCGCAGGTATCCCTGAAGCAGCGGTCTCCCTTGAGGAAGAGCTTCATGCCTTCCCGCCGGCAAAGCCGACATTTTGCTTCGCGGTATCTAGCCAAATTATTGCTCCTTTTCTAATAAATCCACCAACCTGATAACTACGAATCAAGGATCATGAGCGACCTGGGATCCGTTCGTTATTCACATTCGGTAATTCCGTTAAACTCGGCGTCTCTTCGGCGGACGGCATCCATTATGGGGAATTGGAGTAATGTCGCGGATTGCCTTCACTTCCAGTCCCGCACCCTGCAATGCACGAATTGCCGATTCACGGCCGGCCCCCGGCCCTTTAAGATGTACCTGAATGGACCGCATTCCGTATTCCTTGACCGCAGTAGCCGCGACCGTGGCCGCCTGTTGTGCCGCAAACGGCGTTCCTTTACGCGAACCTTTAAAGCCGACAGCACCGGCACTTGACGTGGTCAGAAGGTTTCCTTCAAGGTCCGTGATGCTGATGATCGTGTTATTAAACGTCGCGAGAATATGCGCGATCCCTGCGGGGATGTTGACTTTTTCCCGCTTTTTGCCGGGCTTCCGCTTGGCCGTTTTCTTTACCTGTTTCTCTGCCATTCATTACTCCAGCAATAGTTACTTTTTGCCGACAATTCTCCGCGGCCCCTTGCGCGTACGGGCATTTGTATGCGTCCGCTGTCCTCGCACGGGCAATCCGCGCCGATGACGAAGGCCCCGGTAAGAACCGATTTCCATTAATCTCTTGATATCCAGCGAAACGGCTTTACGCAGATCCCCTTCAACCATTCCGTCCCTCTGGATGATGTTCCGGATGCGCACCGTCTCCTCTTCGGTGAGGTCTTTCACCTTTGTATTGACGTCGATGCCCGCTTCCGCAAGTATCTTGGTTGCCCTGCTTTTGCCAATTCCATAAATATAGGTCAAACCAATTTGAACTCTTTTGTTCAGCGGCAGATCTACTCCTGCGATTCTAGCCAATTCTTACCTCCCTCTTAGCCCTGACGCTGCTTGTGCTTGGGGTTGGCGCACCGAACCTGAATGACTCCTTTGCGGCGCACGATCTTGCACTTGGTGCATATCTTTTTTACTGATGCTCTAACTTTCATATTTATGCCTATTTATAACGATATACAATCCGTCCCCGTGTTAAATCATAGGGAGAAAGCTCCACCAGGATTTTGTCTCCCGGCAGAATACGGATAAAGTTTTTGCGCATTTTGCCCGACACATGCGCAAGGACCATGTGTTTACCTTCCAACTCAACCCGAAACATAGCATTCGGCAGTGTTTCCACCACTGTTCCAACAACTTCTATGGCATCCTCTTTGGGCATAATCACCAATGACGAATTTCAAGTCACGCACCGCCCACGCAAACCCGGCGATGCCGTTA
>CAZLHW010000407.1:0-4092 GCA_964559085.1 uncultured Acidobacteriota bacterium
CAAAGCCCAGAAAAACGAAGTAGTCTGCGCCGGCGGGAGTGCTTTTCTTTATCGTCTGGCGTGCTTCTTTCAACGGATCATAGCGGCTGTGCAAGGCAAGCAGCCCTGCGTCTCGCTCAACCTGTGCTGTAGGGAGCCCGTTTGCTGCGGATTGTACTTTGACGCGGCGGTTCGTGGTCTGCTCCAATCGCGACGCCAATTCGGGCTGGCGTGAGGCAAGCAGCGCAAGGTTGGATTCAAAAAAGCTCACGGTAAATATCCTCAGGTTCCTGCCTGCGCAAGCGACATGCCAAGCGGAAAATACGATTCGCGCACACGGTCGCGCTGCGATCATTCATTCTATCGTCTTCTCCGCGAATGGGACTTAAAAATTTTCCGGGAGAGCGTTTTTATCGTGGAGGGATGTTGTGGAGTCCGGCCGGGGTGAAAAAAAGGAAGGCGCGCTCTTCCATAAAGCGCGCCTTCCCCCAACATTTGGTTGAGTACTGCTATCGCAGCAGACTGAGAACACTCTGGCTGCTCGAATTGGCTTGCGCCAGAGCGGCCATACCGGACTGTGACAGAATCTGGAACTTGGTCAGATTCGCCACTTCTTCCGCGAAGTTTGCATCGCGGATGGTGGACTCCGCCGCTGCCGTGTTCTGCGACTGGGTCTGCAGAACCGACACGGCAGAGGACAATCGGTTCATGCCGGCACCGATGGCGGCGCGCATGTTCGAAACCGCGTTCAGAGCGGCTTTGATGTCATCGATGGAGGCTTTGGCCAATGCCGCCGTTGTCAGGTCAACGTTCGTCAAACCGGGGCCGCTGGCTCCGAGATGGCTGACCGTACCGGCTGTGGCATTTGCTGTGATGGTGCCGATGTTGACGGCAATCGAGCTGTTTCCATTGATGTCGCCGACGAATACGCACAATTCTCCGTTGATGCCATCAGTTCCGAAGATTTTAGTGCCATTGAAATTCGTGGTGTCGGCAATACGGGCAATTTCCGCCTCGATCTGTGCAAACTCGTTATTGAGCGACTGGCGGCCTACAGAGTCGACCGTATCCGTGGCTGCTTGTTCCGCCAGAGTTACGGACCGCGTCAGCAGGTTGGTGATTTCCTGCAGAGCGCCGTCCGCGATCTGCGCTACTCCCAGGCCGTCATTCGCATTTCGGACAGCCTGATTCAGAGCATAGATGTTTGCGCGCAAGCTGTCGGCGATCTGCAAACCTGCGGCGTCATCCGCTCCGGTGTTGATGCGTTTGCCCGTGGACAACCGCGTTAAAGTTTTGGAAAGACTAACGTTATTGGTGTTTAACTGGTTCTGAGCACTCAACCCAGAAATGTTGTTAAGAATACTGAAAGATCCCATGTGGAATTCCTCCTTGAATCCAAGCCAAATTTATACCTGCAACCAGATCATGGCTCTGGCAGCCTCGGCGAGGGGTTATCGCTCGGCTCGGTTCCGAGGGCCTTTTGGGCCCCACTCTAGTTGTTAGCTTCAGTCTGCTTATCGTCGGAAGGAAGGAGAAGGTTAGCGGAAAATAAAGAATAATTTTTTATTGCATCCAGGATCTTCTGGCAGCGAGCGGGAAGTTATGAAGGGAAGGGGTTGTATTCGCAGGGAGCGGTCAGATCAGGGCCCCGGCGCAAAATCGAAAAATTCCACATGTAATCAAGCAATGCAGGCGAAGCATTCCTGTATACGATTGGTTCCGGATTGCAATCGGCCCGGTAACAAAGAAAGTATAGTGTTTACTTTAGGAAAGGGGGTGCCTGGGAAAAAAAGTAAATTGCATAATCCCGGGATAGTCGCCGGCGGGCCCGGTCAGCGGAAGGCGGGCCCTCCCCCTTTCAGAAGGGCCCGCTTTGTGGTGTCCGCCGCTAGTTTAAATCCGGGTCGGGTGAGAAGACTAGCCGAGGCTTCTCATCAGAGACATCACGGACTGGCTCTGGGCATTGGCCTGAGATAGGGCCGCCATGCCGGTCTGCGACAGAATCTGATATTTGGTGAGATTGGTTATTTCGGTTGCCATATTGGCATCGCGGATAGTGGATTCCGCGGCTTGTGTATTGATAGCCTGGCTTTGCATGACCTCAACCGCAGACTGCAGGCGGTTGGACCCGGCGCCGATAGCGGCGCGCTGATTGGCCACGGCGATCAACGAGTCACGTATGATTCCCAGTGCATCCTTGGCCCCCTCCTGGGTTGTAAGGTCGACAGCGGTGAGATCGATATCCTCACCTGCGGCGTTGGTGCCAATCTTCGTGACAGTTTCGCCGGAGGTTTGAATAGTGTTAATCGTGACAGCGATGGAACTGGAGCCGAAAATATCTCCAACAAAGACGCTCAGGTCTCCGTCGAGTCCATCGCCGGGAACGAACAACTTCACTCCGTTGAAGTTTGTCTGCGAGGCGATGCGGGCGATTTCGGCTTCGATTTGCGTGAATTCATTGTTGAGGCAGGCGCGGCCCGTTGAATCGACGGTCTCGGTCGCCGCCTGTTCGGCAAGGGTTACGGCGCGGGTGAGCAGGTTGGTGATCTCCTGCAGGGCGCCATCGGCAATCTGGCCGATGCTGATGCAGTCGTTGGCATTTCGCACTGCCTGATCCAGCGCGCGCACATTTGCTCTCAGGGTATCCGCAATCATCAGGCCGGCGGCGTCATCGGCGCCGCTGTTGATGCGTTTTCCTGAGGAAATGCGGGCAATGGATTGAGATAAACTGACGTTGGTAACACCCAGTTGTTTCTGGGCGTGCAGTGCAGAGATATTATTGAGTACGCTGAAAGTTCCCATCGTGAATTCCTCCGTGAATTCTTTGGGGTTGAGTTGGGTCCTGATTGCGATCGATTGGGCATCCGTGCCCCGTCGCTTTCAGGAGGCTTGCGTTCTGACTTCCGGCCTTCCGCGCCTTCCATCATTTCGCAACATCCGTGGCTTCATATCGTCGCGCCTCAAATTTTGATTAACGAAAAAATCAGTTATTTAAAAAAAGGTTGGCCTCCAACTTGCTTAAGGGAGCAAGGGGCGATGAAAAGACGCCTCCATTTTATAAAAGGGGAACTCATGACCAGGTTCTTTGTCGACAATAAAGAGATCGCACCTCCGTTGGACATCTCCTCGCTCAGTGAGATTCTGAAACAGGTGGAGTCCACACACCTTCCGCCCAATTCCGTAGTGCGGAAAATACATATCGATGGACTTCCTTTGGAGCCTGACGGTTTTTCAGGGGAGTCCGCCGGAACCATCGATCCGATTGAAAGCAGAAATACGGGTGAAATCATCACCGGCACCCTTGCGGAAATCGCTATCGAGTCTGTTGGGGAGGCTTTTGCATATCTCGATCGCATCGAGGCCGCAATTCCTTCTCTGGCAGAGAGTTTCAGGTTTTGCCCATCCACGGAATCTTTTCAAAACCTGCGGCACCTGTGCGAAGGTTTTTACTGGCTCAATATGCTGATCGAGAGGCTTGACGCCAGCTTCCGGATGCAGCTTGAAACCATCCTTATCCGCGGAATCTCTGCCCCGCAACACCATCAGAACTTTATCTCCGTTTTAAAGCGGCTGATTGAATCGCAGGAGGCCGGGGACCTTGTTGTTCTGTCGGACCTGCTTGAATACGAAATCGCCCCTATGGTTCCCATTTGGAGAGAGATACTGAGCACCATAGCCGAAAAAATGAAAAGGACGCAATAAGTCAAAGGCCTGTCAAATGATGATCGCTGGTGCCAAAAGTCTGACATATGCGGCGGAAAAGTTGCAGCAGGGGTGTCTGCCGAGCCTGTGGATTCGAACTGCGGCGGGTCCTCGGATGGGTTTTGGGCATTTGCGGAGATCTCTTGTCATCGCGGAAGCTTTGCGCGATTGGTGTCGGGCTTTATTCCTGTTGGATCCCGATGATATCTGGAGCCGGCAGCATCTGGAAGAACAAAAATTCGGCTTTTATAGCGTCGGCATTGAAACGGCTTGGGATAATTTCCCGGATCCTGCCGCAATCCTTATAGATACACGACTCCCCGGGGGATTGAACTCCCTGATCACCCGGGCGAGAGCCCGGCGCGTCCCAGTCCTGCGCATTCACGATCTGGGATTGAAGATGCTTGCGTC
>CAZLHW010000408.1:0-2339 GCA_964559085.1 uncultured Acidobacteriota bacterium
CGTGGAAAAGACCGTTGCTTCGTATTGGGGCAACGGCGTCGTCTCAACGATGTGGGCTTCCATGGCAATCCAGGGACTCGAACCCTATGCCTCGCAGCGAAAAGCGCCGCCGGAATCCATGATGAAGCCGTTCCAGCCAAGGAGCGTCAACATCATCGTCGCCGGCAAGGGACAAACGACGTGGTTTGCTACCGATTTCGGAGTAGGCCGCGGAGTTCTGATTGATGAGTGGAGGTAGGCAATAATCAGCCTTTAGTCGGCAGCGGGTTTTGCAGCCTGCTGCCGACTTTTTTATGGCTGAATTCATCGCAGGAAGAGTAATCGCAAAGACTCGACGAATGCCAAAAGCCGCCAAGAAAACAAATCTTTACTCTCCTTCGCACGCTCGGCGGTTCCTGCACAGTCCCGAAAAAGCGGACGCCATTTCAATCGGGAGAGCAGCAAAAAATTCGGCAGCAGGCCGCTCGGCCCGCTGCCGATTGGCGGCTATCGCCCGGTAACCATCTAACGCCACTTGTCGATTTGCACGCTCTGGCTATACCGCATCCCACCGATGCTGTAGTAATTGTTGTTTGTTGCTCCGGTGACGAGGATGGCGAAATTAGAGCCCATGCCGGGCATCTTCGCTTTGGGAGCGGGCTTCGCATCCGGGAAGGGACCCGTCGGGGACTGAGGCGTTCCCGAAGCCAAATATTTCTCAAACTCCTCAACCGTGTTGAATCCCGCTTCTTTCACGAACCTTGCAATCGGAGGACTGAGGACGGCGCACGCGCCGAAAAGGAATCCCTGCTGATCAAAGATGTCTTTGATAATCTTGGGATAGTTCATCTCCTTTCCCCAGGCAGCGGCCTTCCAATTTGCAGCGGAAAGAATTCCCCAGCCTTCAAACAGGCTGACGATATTCTCCCCCTTTTTATAACCTTTGCGCACAGCGAACGGCTCCCAGGGGGATTCCTTTTCGTTCTCGGCGATGACGATATTGATCAGGTTCATCGGGTTTCCGATGACACCCATGTAGGTCGTGCCCACTTTACCGCAGTTGCCGAGGTTGATCGAAATCAGACTCCAGGCCCTCCCGATCGTCGTGTTGGCATAGGCAAACGGCCCTACGGCGCCCACGTCATAATTCAGGCCGATCTCATCGCGGATATTCCCGTTGATGACCAGGCCGCCCACGAACGAATTGTCCGAGACGGAAATAGCCTCTTTGCCGGTTGAGGCGACCGCCAGCAGCAGCGGCAGGTGTTCCGGCTTGCACCCGGCCATGACGGCATTAATCGCCACATCCTTAACCGTGTAGGTCCAGTACTCAAAATAGGTTCCCGTATTGGTAGGCGACATTTTGCCCACAACCTCATCGGGGTCGTGGCTGGTCCCCTTCAGCATCTCGTTGACGAGTGCTTCCGTAGGAAGGACAACAGGGAGGAAATCGGTCCATCGGTTATCCAGGAACATTTTTTGCAGCTTTTCAGGAGTATCGGTAAAAGTAGCCGGACCCTTATCGCGAATGATCTCGCCCGTCTTCATCTCCTCAGGCGTCAGCGGCTTGGTGAACTTCTCAACGATCTCCTGCATGACAGGTCTGCCGGAAATCGGATTATTTCCGTTGATGACGTCCCGGCGCAGCTGATCGCGGGTCTTAGCCCAAACCGGTCCGCGGATCCACTGCGTGCGCAGCCCCGGCAACCCTTCATTCAGCGCTTTTTCCTTTTCCTGTTTGTAGAATTCGGAGAGAACGATCGGTACGGCGGGGATATTCATTGTTGTTTCAAAAGTGATCGAGTGGCCGACAACTGCCGGCGCACATTGGCTTCAATGGCCCAAAGCAATGATGATGCCGTCGGCCTTTTCCTTCATTTCCGCCCATAGAGCGGGATCCGGAACGTCAAAACCGCCGCCGCCCTTTCTCTTAAAAACAGTCGTAGTCTTGGGATAGTTGGCTTTGAACCAATCCTGGATCTCATATAGAAGGTTGTCGCCCCCTATGAATCCATCGTCGACGAGATAGATGGTCTTCCCCTCCAGAGTATCCAGACGAGGAGCCATCTTCTTCAGCTTAATCGGTGGCGGCGTCCCAAGCGGATTCAGCCCCGTGATCTTTGGCATAACCGGATCCACGGCGTTCTTTGCCTGTGCTTGCGCCTGATTATTCAGCGCCGGAAAGCTGCAGAACAAACCGACGCACAGCACTGCTACAACAGCTGCAGTTAAACGAAATTTCATTCGCTAATCCTCCTTGAAAAACAGCATCTTAGGCCAGTCGGACTACTAATGTCTACAGAGAGAATACATGCGGAGAAAAAAGCCGGCGGCAGCCGCATAATCCGCGGACGGCGTTT
>CAZLHW010000408.1:2349-4092 GCA_964559085.1 uncultured Acidobacteriota bacterium
TGACCGGACGCAAAAGGCCGGCGCGTCCAAGTTTTGCGGTTCATGCAATGGGATCGGCTGCGTAGAGAAAAGACAGGCTTTAGCGAGATGGAACCGCCGTTAAAATATCTGAGATTACCCGGCAGGGGGCTGGAGGCCTAGGCATTGAGTTGCTCTGTCTGACTTCTCTCTATGCCGGCCCTATGCCAGGGCTTCAGAGCTCCGACCGACTCTCTCCTCCGAGGCCGCTCTGCTCTGCATTCAGTGGCTGCTTCCCCTCTGCGCCTGACGCCCCGCGCACTCTTCGCGCTCCGCTTTGTTTCGCAAAACCTCGGAATCGGAGATGAATGGAACAAAAAAAATCGGCAGCAGGTCATAAAACCCGCTGCCGACTGTCGACTGTTTACTGCAGAGCGCTTACCGCCACTTGTCGATGGCAATCGCCTGGCCGGGCCTCAGGCCGCCGGCCATCCAGTAGTTGTTGTTGGAGGCGCCGGTAACGATGAGCTCAATCCCGCCGCCAAAGCCACCGAAGCCTTTGGCCTTCGGGGCCGGCTGGGCCGCCGGATCGGGCTGAGTAACATATTTATTCAATTCCTCAACCGTATTGAACCCGGCTTCCTTGACGAAATTGGCGATCGGCGGACTCAGGATAAAGAAGGACCCGAACAAGCCGGGATTCTGCTGCTCGTGGATGCCCTTGATAATTTTGGGATAGTCCATAAGGGACTGCCAGGCGTTGACTTTCCAGTTCGCGGCGGAAAGAACGCCCCACCCGGTAAGCAAAGTGACCACATTGTCGCCTCTCTTGAACTTGGGAGAATTGCCGCCCGGAGCGTTGCCAAAACCATAGCCCATGCCGGCAGGAGCATTGGATCTCCGAACCGCAAGCGGCTCAAACGGGGAGGCTTCTTCATTCTCGGCAATGATGGTGGCAAGCGCGTTCTGGGCGTTGCCTACCGTGCCCATATAGGTCGTCCCGATTTTGCCGCAGTTCCCGCCGTTGATGGAAATGAGGTTCCAGGCCCTTCCAACCGCGACATTCGCATGGGCATAGGGGCCCACGGCGCCGACATCGTAATTCAGCCCGATTTCATCGCGGATTCTTCCATTCACGACAGCGGCAGCAGCAAAACCATTATCCGAAATATTGATGGAGGTCATATTGCCCGAAGCGATGGCCAGAATGAGCGGGAAATATTCCGGCTTGGCGCCTGCCATAACGGCATTCACCGCACAATCCTTCACTGTATAGGTCCAGGTATCGCCGGCATCGGATCCGGGATTCATGCGGCCGACCACTTCATCCGGAGCATGGCTGGTGCCTTTCAGCATTTCGTTGACTTTTTCTTCGGTCGGCAGGATCACCGGCATAAAATCGGTGTATCTCTTTTCAAGGAACAGTTTCTGGAGTTCGTCCGGAGTGCCGGTATACGTAGCCGGGCCTCTGTCTCTCTTGATTTCTCCCACCTGC
This sequence comes from uncultured Acidobacteriota bacterium, assembly GCA_964559085.1. Lineage (GTDB taxonomy): Bacteria > Acidobacteriota > UBA6911 > UBA6911 > UBA6911 > UBA6911. Next base: position 3,803 of record CAZLHW010000408.1, read on the forward strand.
TTTTCTTCGGCAGTCAGGGGTTTGGTGAGGAACTCTACTATTTCGGCCATACACGGTTTTCCGGTGACCGGGCTCTTCCCCTCAATGACCTGCTTTCGGATTTGTTCATTGGTTTTAGCCCAGATTGGACCGCGGATATAGTGAATCCGGATTTTGGGCATGCCGGCGAGTATGGCTACTTCCGTTTCCTGTTTTTCAAACTCGGACAAAAGATCTGGTACTGCCTGTTTCTTCAAATCTGACTGGACTTCGATCGAGAGGGGAACCGCCCCTGGCGCTCCGCCACTTCA
>CAZLHW010000409.1:0-3775 GCA_964559085.1 uncultured Acidobacteriota bacterium
TATCACCACATCCGCTTCATGCAGGGCGCCGCGCACGTGATCGAAGAAGGAGTCGGGCTCCGGCTCATCCAGGATCAAATCGCCCACGAGCATCAATTTCAGGGTGGGAGTGCTGCTCATGCTCCTAAATCACCTTTCGCGATTTCAGTTCGGTGATTCTCTCTGGCGAATATCCCAAAATGCGGCCGTATACACAATCATTATGTTCCCCCAACGCCGGCGGCGGCTGGTCAAAGCCGACATGGGATCCGGAAAAAGTAAAGGGCATACCCATGCCATAGACATCTTCCACTGCGCCGTGTTTGGGATGAAGGAGCGGCACGGTTTCGCCGCGCCGAACGACTCTCGGATCGCGCGTGGCCGCGTAAGGAGTCCGCACCTCCGCCGCGGGCGCGCCGGCGCGCTCCAGACGCGCCACTGCTTCGGCGGAAGTCAGCGAGCGGGTAAATTGTTCAATAAAGGAATTCAATTCCTGGAAATTTTTGACGCGCGCATCGCGCGTTGAAAACTTATCGTCGAGGGCCAGTTCCGGATGTCCGGCCGCTTCAAAAAAGGCGCGCGCCATTGCCTCCGTCGGCGCGCAGAGGGCAATGTAGCCGTCCCTGGTGGGGTATACCCCGAAGGGTGCCAGGCGGGGAAGTGTTTGTCCTGTGCGCTGCGGAATGCCGCAGCGTTCGAGCAGATCAAAAGGTTCCACCGCAACCATCATTGTCAGCGCACCGAGCATGGAGACGTCGATGTGCTGGCCAAGACCCGTGCGTTGCGCCTGGTGAATGGCCGCCAAAACGCCGATGACGCCGAACATCGGCGCACAAAGATCGGCCATGGGGATGCCTACCCGAATCGGCGGGTCTTCCGGTTCCCCCGATGTGTACATCATTCCGCTTTGAGCCTGAATGATGGTGTCCATGGCTTTTGCAGGGCTTGAATCGTCGTCGCTGCCAAAACCGGTAATGGAGCAATAAACAAGCCGCGGGTTCACTTCATGCAGCCAGCCATACCCGAATCCGAGACGATCCAGAGTTCCCCGGCTGTAGTTTTCAACCAAGACATCGCACTTTCTCACAAGATCCGCAAAAACAGCCCGCGCTTCCGGATGCTTGAGATTCAACGTGATGGCAAGCTTGTTGCGCAGGCGGTTGATGGCGGATACCGATATGTCGTCGTCGCTGCGGCGCATCAGACTTGCGCCTTCCGCACCGAGATAGGGAGCATTTTCGCGGCAGTTGTCGCCGCCGGCCGGATTCTCCACCTTGAGGACACGGGCTCCGAGCCCTGCAAGCAGGAGCGTTGCGAACGGCCCGGCCAATGCCACCGTCATGTCAAGAACAGTAATGTCTTCCAGAGGCTTGGGAAGTGCGGCCTCTGCATTTTTTGTGTTTGGGGCTGCGACCATATGCCTGCCTTTGATTTCATTTCTTTGCTGCATCGTTCCGGGTCTGCGGCCATAACTTTCATCTTATCGGGATACAGCGCCTTCGAGCCGCAGGCTCGCGAACCCGATCCTACTGTAGCGCATTAAACATCAAGATAAAATAAAAAAAGAAATGCATTATGCATGCAAATAAAATATTATATGCATGGCGTTCATAAGGCCATGCTGAAATCTGGGGTGTGCGGGGAGTCGGAAATGCTTTATGCGGGGGCGGCGTCCGCCGGGACGCGGCAGGACCTGAGATGAATCCACAAAATGAATTGAAGGGCATCGATCGGTTGACGTGGCATTATGAAAATCCGGCCGCACAAGCCCTGGCATTGGCCGCCGAAGAGTGCCCTGTGGTTGGCGTCACCTCCAATACCGTCCCGCGGGAATTGATCCGGGCTGCCGGGGCGTTTCCCTGCGTAATCAATCCCGGCGGCCGGGACGACGCGGGCATCGGCCATTTTCTGGAGGAGGGCGTTTTTGAGGAGCGCATCCGCGCACTATTCGGTGCCGCGATATCGGGAGAGCTGCAATACCTCAGCCTGCTGATCATTCCCCGCACATCCGAGCAGGAGTACAAACTGTATCTCTATCTCAGGGAAATAGCGCGCCAGGATCCCGGCCGCCGCATTCCTCCCCTTTACCTGTATGACCTTCTGCACTCGCGTTCTCCCGAATCCTACGCCTATGGATTGGAACGCACCCGGTGTCTCAGGCGCCGGCTTGAAGATCTGACCGGACGCAGGATGGAAGATGCGGCCCTCGGGTATGCGATCGAGGAATCCAATCGCGCGCGCCAAGCAATCCGGGCGCTGCTGTCCCTGAGAAATCAGGAGCCTCGCCTTTCCGGAGCGGAAGCGCTGGCGTTGATCGGCCCGTTTTTTTACATGCAAAGCGAGGAGTATGCCCGGAATGCGGAGCTTGCGGTGGAAATAATCGCCAAGCGCAATCATCTTCCAGGAAAAAGACTGATGATTTCCGGTGCTTCTCCGGGCCACCGCGGTCTTCATCAGGCCTTGGAAGCGCAAGGAGCCGTGGTTGTTGCAGAAGAGGATTGGTGGGGAGCCCGCAGTGCAGGCCGTGACATCGACGCCGGATGCGGGGACCTGATAAAGTCTGTCTTCGAAAAGTATTATTTTGATGCGCCGAGTCCGCGAGTATTTCCTTTTGCTGTCGCCGATGAATGGTTTCAAAAGAGATCCCTGGATGGGATCGACGGCGTTGTTTTCTATATGCCGCCGGAAGATTCCGTTGTGGGATGGGATTATCCAAGGCGGCGCCGATACCTTGAGGACAGAGGAATCCCTCATCTTGTGATTCGCGAAGAAGCAGGAAATCTTTCGGATGCGTGCCGTGCGCGCATCGAAAATTTTGTGCGCGGCATTGGCGGCGGACGGTAGACACCATGGCGGAAAAGCAGCTCCATTGCACCCAAGAAGCCGGCGAGCACCAGAAAGCATGGTTTGCACAGCTTCGAAAGGATGTATTCGAAACGCAGCGGCCCTATGCCATCATCCAGGCAGACATGCCGTTCGAGCTTTTTCAGGTGATGGATATTCCGGCTGTAAGCAATCAGTGGTGGGCGTCCATTATTTCAGCCAAGCGCCTTTCGGCCCATTACCTCGATATTCTCAATTCCTTGGGATTCCACGAGGGTCTCTGCCGGTACTGCAGCCTGGCGGCCGCATCGACACTGGCAAATGACCCGCAGAATGCTCCATGGGGCGGACTGCCCAAGCCGGCCCTGCTTTGCGCGCGGCTTACCTGCGACTGCCTTCAGCGGGTTTTCAGCATATGGGCGGACGCATTCGGTTCCGAATGCGTGTTCCTGGATAATCCGGGAGCAACGGAATTGCCGCCGCGCTGGTGGGAACTCAGCCGCCATCGGTGGCGCGAACTCTATGAGGATCACCGGCTGCAATTTACGGTGCAACAATTCCGGAATCTGATCCGTGGTCTCGAGCGGATCGCCGGAAAGCCATTTCAAATGGAGCGGCTGCGCGAATTGATGGAACAGGTCAACCGCCAGGAGGAATATTTTGAAGAAGCCTTGCAATGGATCGGTTCGGCTCCCCAAACTCCCGTGCGCATGCATGAGCAGATTGCGAATGTCATGGCGGCGCAATGGGAGCGCGGGAGTGCTTGGGCTGTGAATCATGCCCGCTCTTTTCGTGACGAGGTCCGCAATCGCGTCAAACAGTCTGTGGCGGCATATCCGAAGGAGCGCGTGCGCATGATGTGGGTGGGCGCCGGACTGTGGCACGACACGGATTTTTACACTGCGTTTGAGGAGGAATTCGGAGCGGTGTTCGTGTGGTCCATGTATCTCGCTTTCGGGCCCGATGGATATAT
>CAZLHW010000409.1:3785-4086 GCA_964559085.1 uncultured Acidobacteriota bacterium
AGTATGAACGAGCAGTTGCACAATCCGCCCTGGGCAAACGAGTGGATTGTGCTTCAGGCGCGGGTGAACAGAATCCACGCGGCGCTTGTGCTTACTCCGCTTGGAACAAAGCCGGCGGCGACAGGCAACCGTTTTATCGAGAGCGCCCTCGAAGATGCGGGAATTCCGGTGCTGCCGATTGTTGCCGACATGGTCGATGCGCGGGGGTGGGTTCCAAACTCGATGCGCCGGAATGTTGCGGACTTTATAAGGCAGCGAGTCCTGGCATTGATGGCGCGATAGCACGATGTGCTGCAGACGC
>CAZLHW010000410.1:0-2958 GCA_964559085.1 uncultured Acidobacteriota bacterium
TACTCCGGCGGGTACGGAATAACCGCCCCAATGAATGAACATCCCAAACCGGGCCTGGCGCCACCACTGCATCCGGGCATCTCGCTGCTCGGGCGTCTCCTCGGGCCGACCCACGATTTGCTGCGAACTCGCAACGCTGCCGAAAGCTGTAACCAGCGCAATGGCCACCACGCCGGCACCACGGATCCTCTTGAACCAGCAACCCAACATAAGAACCTCCATGAATCCTGAACTGACGCTCGACCGTTCAGTCGAGCCGAATACCACGCTGATGGAGCCAGTCTTTGAGCTCGCCCATCTCGCTGAAAACCTCGTTGTCGTAGTCTTGTTCGAGCTTGGTGATGCTCTCCGCCAATTCGGGCTGTTCCTGCACAACCTCCGTGAGCCTTCGCTCGAAGTCGTCGGCGGCCGTCTGGAGAGCATCGACGGCCAGACGCCCGCCCAGCATGCCGGCCACGCGGCGAGGCACCGCAGCTACGCACGTGGGGTTGGGCCCTTGAACGTACGCCGGCACGGTCGCCACTAAACTGACCATCTCCACCCCCTCCGCCTTCGCCCGGATCGTTAGGTAGGTCACCACACTGGCGGGCCCCTCGTAATCGCTGAACTTGATCCCGTAATTTTCAAAGCGAGGTTTCATCTGCGCGTCCGAAACCGAACAGAAGAACTGCGGGTCCCGCGTGTGCGGCACCAACCCGGACACGCTTCCGATAAAGATGATCGATCGAACCCCGAAATGCCGACAGAATTTGAACACGCAGTCCCCATACTCGACCCATCGCATGTTCGGCTCTTTGCCGGTGAACAGGAGGAGATCTTCGTTCTCGACCACAAAGAACACGTTCTCCGGGAACACAAACTCCCGAACGAGGCCCTTCTTGATCCGACAGTGCGGACGGACCAGCGCCGTCACTTCCATTGCCCCCGGGAAATTGTAAATATAGAATCCCCCATGTTGGCTCTCGGCGATCCGTCGGGCATGAAGCTTTTCGATCAACACCCGCACCGTCCCGGTCGAGACTTCGCCTCCATCCATCCAGCCTGAGAAACCCAGCACCAGACGGGGATTGTGAAGGTTGGCGTCTCCCAAGATCCGCAGCATGTCGTCGGTCATCACATCGTCCTCTTTCAACACTCAAGGCCTCACGAGACATTCGTCCTGTATCCTATTGTGCATGGTAAGTCGGACCTCCCCCCCTTCGCAAGAAAGAAATACCGCAGGCGCCCACCCGCGTCTCGCAGAAACAATCATCGCCCTTGGTCCTGCCCAACACAATTCGATGGATCAGGGGGGGCAGACGGGAGCTCTTACCGTAACAAAAGTCACCCCCCCCCCCCATTGATCGCCTCGTCAAAGAACGCGTACGGTTCACCAGCGGACCTCCCACCCCTTGCCCCGGCGCCGCTGCCGGCGTTCGACCGGCACATCTCTCTGACCGAACTTTTTTCCCCGATACCAGATCCACTGAGCACCACTATGTTGCTTGTAGACCTCCGGTTCACTGTCTCCGTTCGATCCCACCCTCAAAATCCGTCTGGACATTGAAAAGCCGTGGCCCTCAGACGATATCCAACCCCCAAGGCCTGCGATACGATCGGCTCAGCATACGGTTGGCTTCGTCGTCATCCACGAAACGCTCGGTCTGGGCGTTCCAGTAGAGTTTGCGGTCCCGTCGAATGGCAATGTGGCCAAGCTGGCACATCGAACAGGTGCGGTGACCGACTTCCGCGTCCGCCATCGTGGTCGCTTTGTGTTTGATGCCGTAGAGGAAGTCCTCTTTGTCCTGACGCTGCGGAAGGCGAACGTCGCTGTCCTTGAGCTTGATCCGGAGGATCGCCGGGTCGCTGGCGGTCATCTGCCCGCCGAGCCAGGGGGCGTGGATCCAGCCGTCTTCTCCTTCAACCCGCAGGAAAGCACCCTGGTCCGTGTGGTAATCGAGCACGACGCCGTCATCGTAACGGTATTGGACCTGGAAGTTCAGCAGGACATCCCAGAGACCGGAGCCCGGGGCCGGGTATTCGCCCTTGCCCTCCACGCTCACAGGGCCAGTTCGTTCGCTGTCGTGGGCCTGCTGGGCGACATCGATCATATGAGCCCCCCAGTTCGTCACCATACCCTCGCACGTGTCGCGGCATCGCATCCAGCCGGGACGAGTGTAGGCGCGGACCGGATGGACGCGGTCCACCGTGTACGGCTTCAGCGGAGCCGGGCCCACCCACATTTCGTAGTCCAGGCCCTCGGGGACAGGTTCGGGCACAGCGGACCCTCCGGCCACGTCGCCCGTGGGGACGCCCACCTCGATGCGTTTGATCCGGCCGAGGTAGCCGTTGCGGACCAGTTCCGCAGTCTTGTGCATGTACGCATCGCTGCGGCACTCGCTGTCTGTCCGGAACGTGACGCCGTGCTTCTTGACGGCGTCGGCCAGGACACGGCCCTCGGTGATGGAAAGAGTCAGCGGCTTCTCGCAACTGACATGCTTGCCCCGCCGCACCGCTGCCAATGAGATGGGCACGTGCCAATGGTCCGGCGTGGAATTCATCACCGCGTCGATGTCCTGGCGAGCCAGCACGTCGCGCCAGTCGGCGTAGGCGCGACAGTCACCGTTTTGATAGTGCTGATCCACCGCCTGCTTGGCCTGCTCCAGCCGCCACCGATCCACGTCACAAACGGTGACCACTCGCGCATCGGCAGAATTCAGGAAGGGCTTTAGATTGGCGTACAGAGCTTGGCGTCCCATCCCGATCATCGCGATCGTGATCCGGTTCGAAGGAGCATCCTTTCCCAGCGCAGACGAGGGAACGATCTCCGGCAATTTGACAGCGAGTCCGCCCGCCCCGATCGCGAGGAGCATTTGTCGTCGTGTGAACGTCGTGTCGCAATGGTCTGTGTTCTTCATGGGAGTCTCCATGGACCAGGGCTTGAATTTCCTGCTCGTGCCCACAGAGTATCCGCGTCGC
>CAZLHW010000410.1:3003-4077 GCA_964559085.1 uncultured Acidobacteriota bacterium
TCCATTAGCCACTTTCTAGAGAGGTCAGAATGCAACTGATATCCAGAAAATCTCGGCTCAAGGGCGTCGTTTCGATCCCCGCCTCGAAATCCCATACGATCCGCGCCGTCGCCATCGCATCGCTGGCCGAGGGCGACAGCGTTATCCGCAATCCGCTCTGGTCCGGCGACACCGAGGCCGCGGTCCTGTGCTACCGGGCATTCGGAGCCAACATCGACACGAGCGACGACAAGGCCTGGAAGGTGACCGGCCTCGGCGGCAAGATCACCCCGCCCAAAGAGACCATCGACGTGCTCAATTCCGGCACAACTCTTCGCGTCGCGATGGGCTCGGCGGCCCTGGCCGAGCCGGGCGCTGCGCCGACCGTCACAGGCGACGAGCAGATCCAGCGCCGCCCAAGCGCTCCCTTAATGCAATCGCTGGAGGAGTTGGGAGCCAAGTGCGTCAGCCTCAAGGGCAACGGCAAGGCCCCCGTCCGTGTTTGGGGCGGACTCCGCGGCGGGCGGACCTCCATCGCCGCCTTCACGAGCCAGTACCTCTCGAGCCTGCTGATGTGCACGCCGCTGGCCCCGGCCGATACCGACATTGAAGTCACCCTGCTCAACGAACCCGGCTACGTCCAAATAACCCTGGACTGGCTGGACAAGCAAGGCATCCAATACGACCGAGACGGCCTGCGGCGCTTTCACATGCGGGGCGGCCAGAGCTACAAGGCCTACGACCTGCCCGTGCCGGCGGATTTTTCCAGCGCAACGTTCTTCCTGTGTGCAGCGGCCCTGTTCGGCGACGGCGTCACACTCCAAGGCCTGGATTTCTCCGACAGCCAACCGGACAAGGCGGTTGTCGATTATCTCCGCGCCATGGGGGCCGACATCGTCACCGACCCCGACGGCATCACCGTCAAGGCCTCGTCGCTCAAGGGCATCACCATCGACATGAACGCCACGCCCGACGCTCTGCCGGCGATGGCGGTCACCGCGGCGTTCGCCGAGGGAACCACCCGACTGATCAACGTGCCCCAGGCCCGCAGCAAGGAGACCGATCGGATTCGGTGTATGGCCGAGGAATTGCCGA
>CAZLHW010000411.1:0-1166 GCA_964559085.1 uncultured Acidobacteriota bacterium
AGGGCTGCCCGACGTTGGGCATATGCAACGTGGTGGGCAGCACGATCGCCCAGGCGAAGCTGATGAGGCACTACGGAGGCCTGCGCATGGCGCTGATCGCCGCCGGGCTCCGCTTCGAGGACCGACTCCCCCAGGTCTGGCAGAAAGTGATGAACTGCCGAACAGGCGGGAACAAAAACGAGAGCAAGGCACAAGCGCAGCAGCTATTTCCGGCAATCAAGGTAACCCACGCGATCGCCGACGCTCTTTTAATCGCCTCTACCGCAAGAATTCTATGGATGAATTCTCATCCAGAAATCCTGCAGGCGGAATCATCACGCATTTATAGGGCGCCGGCGGATCCGAGCCCGTCCGTTGAACATCTCGGACTTCGGGCTTTGGGGATGGGTGCATGAAACCTCCATATTTTCGAATCACAGCGATCTGCGAAAGGCACGGGATGTTTTCCCGGGAAAAAAGATCAAACGTCTATGTATCCACGTCAGGCCGGCAGAAGCCGCTTCAAGCCCTGGCATGCCCAATATGCCACTGCTGGGCGAAAATCGTCGAAGCGCTGGAGGTGCCAAGATGAGCTTCCGCGTCGAAGTTCTCGAAGACGGCACCATCGAAATCATGCGACCCAACGGCTTGCACACGAAATTTTCGCGGCACCAGAACCTGGACTCGGCCATGATCGTCGTCAAATTCCTGACCAGGCGGGACATCGAGAAGGCGCGCCGAGAGAGGTTTGTCCCGCAGATTCAGAAGGAAGCACAAAAGGCATTTAAAACTTTATCTGAGAGGAATCCCTATCATGTCAAGAAAAGGTGAACAGAAGGATCTGCCCGGAATGACAAACCGGCGCATTGAGGACCTGCACGCGAAAGCGCTCGAGTACGCGGCCATCCATGACGAGCGCATGGAGCTGAGCAAAAAGGAATCCGACCTGAAAGGCGAACTCCTGAGCCTGATGCACAAACACAAGAAAAACAGCTACATCCTTGAAGGCGTGGAAATCTACATCGAGAATTCGGAAGAAACCGTGAAGGTGAAGGTCCATAAATCCGGGAATCCCGATAGCGAAGCAAACGCGGCATAGCCTCCAACCTATCCATAGAAAGGAGGCAGTATGAAACAACAGCATTGGACGGATGGAGGCTACCATGCCTAAACCGCGCGTATTTGAA
>CAZLHW010000411.1:1176-4073 GCA_964559085.1 uncultured Acidobacteriota bacterium
TGGGGAGCGCTACGGACGACTGACGGTAATCGAAAAGAGAGAACCCCCACAGCGCCGCGTGCTTTGCCGCTGTGATTGCGGAAAAGAAAAATCTGTTTTGGCTAATATGCTCGGGCGCAACACGGCTTCTTGCGGATGCCTTAAAAAGGAAATTATTGTTGGCCTAAAGTACTCTCACGGAATGGCCGGTTCAAAAATCTACAACATTTGGTCGGATATGCTCGGAAGATGCAGAAGACCTACGCATCCGCGTTTTGCTGACTATGGCGGGCGCGGAATTACAGTATGTGATCACTGGCTGATATTTGAAAATTTCTATGCTGATATGGGCGAACGTCCACTAGGTCGATCACTTGATCGCAAAGATAACAACAAAGGATATAGCCCAGAGAATTGCAGATGGGCAACCGCAGCAGAACAAGCAAAGAACAAACGCGGCTTTGGGCCGAAGCTTAGTCGCAATACACGCGGACAGTATATTGGAAAGGCGAAAGATGAAGATGAAAGCGCAATCGTGGCATGAATCACCCTGGATCGGATTTGATTGCGAAACAACCGGGACCGATCCGAATACCGCGCGCATCCTCGAAGCCGCCGTTATCACGCGGGATCCGGCAGGCGCAATTCTGGAAGACGACCGCGTCATTTACATCAATCCCGGCGTGCCGATCCCTCCGGAAGCTTCGGCGATACACGGAATCACGGAAGAGAAACTGAAAGCCGAAAATGCATGGGAGTCTTCAGCCGGAATTCCATATGTCTACGGGATCATTACGGCGAGAGCGATTCTGAGACAGAATCCTCTCGTAATCTACAATGCCCCCTATGACTGGCAGTTGCTCATGGCGGAGTGCAAGCGGATTCCGGAATTCTGCTCGCCTGGCATCCGCAGCCCTCTTTTCCTGGATCCCCTGGTAATCGACCGCGCCCTCGATAAATACCGCAAGGGTTCGCGCAGACTTGAAGATGTAGCCAAATTCTATGGCGTCGAACTGAAAAGCGCGCACGGGGCCCATGCCGACGCAGTTGCCACCCTGGGCGTCATGCGGGCTCTGATAGACAAATATCCGGAATTGAAATCCCTTGACCTTCCGACAATGCAGACCATGCAGGCCAACTGGTATGCGGAATGGCGGGACCACATAAACGGTTACTGGGAACGAACCGGGAAAGCGGACCGGGTGACCGGCAGCTGGCCGGGAGGAGAGGAGGAAGCATGAAAGAGGACTTGAGGGAATACCCTGGGGTGGCACTGGCCTACCCCTTAGCGTTGGAGTCCTATCAATGGGCGGTCAAGAGGTTTGATGCGATAGACTCCAAGATCCAAACGATGCTTGGCCTTGGCATTTCCTTTACGCTCGCCGCACCCATAGCCTTCTCTGCTCTCAGGCTGCAAACTCACAATGGATGGTTTATTGCTGCAATTTGTCTTTTTATCTTTGCATTTGCGGCTGGAATTATCGGGCGAATAAAGGGAAGGCTTATGATTATTACACCGGCCGTCCTGTATAACGATTGGCTGCATTTCCCGGAGGCAGAGTTTCAGAAAAATCTTATCTATTTTGCGGGACAGCATCTCAACGCGAATATCCACTTAATCGCGTTGAAGCAGCGTTTTCTTGTTGCCTCCACAATTATTTTTTCTTTGGAGGCTCTTTGCCTGGTTCTCTCGGCGGCCTTCCAGTATTGATCTCTATGCCAGGATCAATTTGCTGGGGAGGCGGTAGCGGCGGTGATGGCTTTGGATTGGAATTATCATCCGGCATCAATGAAGGTCTCCTATGGATATGTAATTCTTGCTGTTACAAGGCCTCGATTCAATATGAATTTGCAGTGATAGGAGAACGAGTTGTAGCGAATTGGAGGCGACGAGGAAGCATGCAGATAGAGCTCTCGGAATGGGAAAAGGAAACGATACTCGATGATTGCATCGCTTCCCTTGAATCCATTCACATTGGCAGTATCGAAAAATGCGGCTTGATGTGTGGCTGCCCTCCGGATCACTTCAAGGCAGAGGATGATATCGGCGAAGTGATTCTGCGGCAGGCGATCATCAGGAAACTGGAGAGTGCAGCATGACTCAGCTTCCATATCCGACAACGCATGAGGAAGTCCTTGAACTGAAGCGGGAGTACAAGAAAAAGTCGGCGGCGAAGAAGATCGAGAAGATGCACCTGCTATACGGGCGTCAGGAAAATCCCATGATGATTTGCGCAGACTGCCGACACTGCATCGGCAGATATTTCTCCAAGACATACTGGAAATGCGAGCTTTACGGAATCTCCGGCGGGTCTGCGACGGATTGGAACAGAAAATGGCCGGCCTGCGGCAGGTTTGAAAGCAGAATATGCGCGATGAGGAAAGCAAAATGAGCAAACTGGTCCTCGTAAGAGCAACAAAAGACTTAGGCCCTCTCACGCCCGCAGTATTGTGGGAAGTGGCCGCCGCGAAGTACGTCAAGATAGATATTTGCGATTTTCGGGATTTGGTTCGCAAGGGTGTAATCAAGGCGCGGGTGCATTATGGGCGCAAGCGGTGGATGTACCTCAAGGAAGACCTGGACGATTATCTTCGAAACTGCCCCGTCGTCGACGCCAGCAGGGGTAAAATCCATTCCGGCGAAGTTCCGTCAAAGCCTCCTGCGATAACGGAGGTTTCCAATGTCTGATAAAGTCAGATTTGCCGTTCATAAAGGAAAGCCTATTCTTACGGTCTGGTGGCCCGACAGGCTCCGATCGAGGATTCGGGTGCATTCCGATGAGGAAGGACAGAGGAAAAAGCTGATGATTGAGCTATCGATGCTGGATGGATCCTGGGAAACGGTTCGGGCGTCCATGATCGAAGGCGATCCTTCAGCCCCGATGATTCCTCACTCATTTGAAACAATGCCCCAGGAG
>CAZLHW010000412.1:0-4063 GCA_964559085.1 uncultured Acidobacteriota bacterium
CCAGGTATCCCCCGCGGCTTTCCGACCGGGTAAAAACTTTCTTCACTTCATTTGGCAGCAAGACCGGTGCCGAAATAGGACATGGGGCCGGTTCAGAAGCAAAGTAAGTTGCTTTCCATGTACAGATCGCGGGCCCTGAGAGCAGGCCCTCGAGGGGAGAACGGGCTCTCCGCCGGAAGAGGGGAAAGAACTCGGGAATCCCGAATTATTTCCATCTTGCAAGCTTCTGCAGCAGGAAAACGGGATAACACGAAAGTGCTCCGGATGCAGCGCCGAAAGACGTCCGGCCCGAAGAAAGGCTTGGAGAAACAACGGGGTGCATGTCACTGTTCTCTCCGTCCGCCACTCGGCTTCCAACATCGGACAATCAGCGCAAAGTGTTCCTTTGACGCGGCAGGGATCAATGGCGCATCGCACTCTCCGCCCCTGAAGCTGAAGGACAATCCGTTCGAGCCGCTGGGTATCTCTTCCTTTGACGAGGACTGCATCTCCCGGTCGCAGCAACGTCTGCAGTATGTCGAAAGCCTTTTTTACGCTGCGCCCGGCATACACCATGCGGGACGCTTTCATCCCGGCGCTTCGGGCCCCGGGAGCATACTGGCGATACCCGTTTCCAATAAAAACGGCCGTATCGGCGATCGTCGCGATACCTTCGCCTATCTTTCTGTAGATGGGCCCCTGGCTTCCGGGCGGTTCCGCAACATCGCCCATGACGATAAGGCGCCGCCCCGCCTGGATAGAGGCGAAAACATCCAGCGCGGCGTGAATGGATTCAAGTGCCGATTTAAAAGAATCATTCAGAACCCAGGCGCCGTTCGGCAGTTCGATGGGCTGCATACGCCCCGGCGTCGGGGCCAGGTCGCGAAGAACCTCCAGCGATTGTTCCAGAGGCCGGCCTTCCGCATAAGCAGCGGCCATCGCGGCCAGGATTGGATACACCATATGCGATCCCAGCAGCCTGGTTGCGGCCGAGTAAGTTTTACCTGCAATGTGCAATTGAAAACGAGTCCCTTCAGGCCAGACCAGGTTCATGTCTGTTGCGCGCACATCATTGCAATCGCTGAAGCCGAAGGTGAGCACCCGGGCCTTCGTTCGCTCCCGCATCCACAGCACATTGGGATCATCCCCATTGAGGATCGCCAACCCATTCTCGGGCAGGGCCATCACCATGCGGGCTTTTTCTTCACGTGTTACTTCCAGAGATTTCAGCTTTCGATTATGTTCACTGCTGATGGAAGTGACTATTGCCACCTGCGGAGACAGCATCTCCGCAAATGCGGCCATTTGACCGACATCCTCAATCCCCGCCTCGATAACGGCGAAACATTGCCGCGGGCGAAGACGGAGCACTTTCCCTGCAACGACTGTCAGGGAATTAGCCCCGCCCCGCGGATCCGGCGGCAGCCCCAAAGCCATCTCCGTCGCCCGTACAGTGGTAGTTTTTCCCAGAGATCCGACTACGGCAATCACGCGAGTGCTTGACCCAAGGGTCCTGCGGCTCAGGACAGCCAGGGGTTTAACCACCGGCAGGCAATAGTGGCGGATGGCGCGAACTACTTTCCGACGTCCGACGGGAGTCCGCAACAGGAAGGGAACATCTTTCAAACCATAACGCATACTTCGGACTCCAAAGCAAACTATCCATCAAAGCCATAACATGAAAAGGAATACGGACTCGAAGGACAGGAACTATTTATTCATTCTGTCCAGTATTTTCTCCATCTCGTCCATCACACGGTTCATCTTTTTCATCGTGAGGTCGAACGGTTCGGACGTCGTCATATCGACGCCGGCTTTCTTGAGCAGTTCAATCGGGTAATCCGATCCGCCCGAAGAAAGGAACCGGATGAACTTTTTCGTGGATTCCGCATCGCCTGCAAGCGTTCTTTCGGATAGAGCTGCCGACGCCGTAAAAGCCGTCGCATACTGATAGACATAGAAATTGTAATAAAAATGGGGAATGTACATCCATTCGGCTTTGATCTCATCATCGACAATGCATATTTTCTGATCATGGCCGTAGTACTTCCGGACAATTTCCTCGTAGACCCGGTTCAGGACATCCCCGGTCAGGCTTTCGCCCCTTTCCGCCATTTCATGAATGCGAAGCTCAAACTCGGCGAATTGCGTCTGCCTGAAAACAGTGCCCTTGATTCCTTCCAGATAATTGCCGAGAAGAGAGAGGCGAACGCTGTCTTCCTTTATCTGCCGGAGCATGTGATCAATCAGCAGCGCCTCATTAAATGTGGAGGCGACTTCCGCAACAAAAATGGAATAGTCGGAAGTGGCATAGGGCTGATGCTTGTTCGACAGATAGCTATGCATCGTGTGGCCGAGTTCATGCGCCAGCGTACTCATGTCCTCATATTTGCCGTTGTAGTTGAGAAGGATATAGGGATGCACATCATAAGCGGAGCCGTTCGAATAGGCGCCGGAACGCTTCGATTCCGTCGGAAACACATCTATCCATCGGTCGGAGAATGCGCGCTTCACGGTCGCCACATAATCCTCACCCAGGGGCTTAAGAGCGGCAAGTATGTGCGACTGCGCTTCTTCGTAGGTGTATTGCAGGTCAACATCGGCCAGCAGCGGCGCATACAGATCGTAATAGTGAAGCTGATCCACCCCAAGTATTCGTTGCCGCAGTTTAAGGTAGCGATGAAATGTGTTGAGGCTGCCGTTCACGCTATCAACCAGATTGTGATAGACGCGCGTCGGGATGTTATTTGCATCAAGCGCGCTTTCAAGGCAGGAGCCGTACTTTCGCGCATTCTTATAAAACAGGTCCTTATTGATCTGCGCGTTCAGCTGCGTGCCGAATGTGCGCCGGTACTCATTCAGCCGATTCATGTATGCCGCAAAAACCTTTTTCCGATCCTCCCGGTTCGGAGACGCTCGGTGCAGCGCAAACCCTGAAGAGTCCAGACGTACAATCTTGCCGCTGCTCAGCGTGACCTCGGGATAGGGAAAATCCGCATTGAAAAAAATGCTATGGATGCTCGATGCGGCATCGGCCATTAAGCCGGCGTCCGCAATGATTTTCTCCTCCCCCTCGGTGCCTGTATGCGCCTTGCGGCGCAGTATGTCCTCCAGGTAGTGCCTGTAGGTTTCCAGCTTCTTTTCCTGCCGAATAAATTCGCGGACTCTGGCCGGATCCATTTTCAGTATCTCCGGCTCTATAAAGGAAGCCTGCGCACCGAAAGCGGCGCTGAGCTGAACCATCTCCTGCTGCATGCCCAAGTAGGTCTGCACCCGCGTATCCTGATCGAGACTCATGCTGGCATACGCGTAGAGGCGCGACAGTTCCTTGTTTAGCGCGGCAACCAGCTCGAGACAGCCGAGCAGCTGCGCGGGCGAAGCGCTCAACGTGCCTTTGTATCTTGCAACAGCCGGGATTGAAACAGGGTCCGGACTTCCCTGTCCGGATGCCGCAATTCGATTTTTAGCCTCACGCCATGCCGCATCCGAGGCATAAAGATCCGCAAGATTCCATTTATACTTATCCGCGATTTTGCCGCGATCCCGTTCCTGTGCCGCCGGCGGATTTTGCGCGGCAAGAAGAAGTCCCATTATAAACAAGATCAACCTAAGAGCTGAATGCATGCCTTTCCCCATTTTTCAGACGTCATTATTCCGGCCGGCCGGAGTAAAACGGCATTATATAATAGTCCACAAAAACAAAGCGCCGAACACTTCGAGGAGGGACAGAATAATGAAACGAAGTCTATTGTGGATGGCTGCACCCAGTCTGTGTATAGCTCTTGCGTTCTTTGCACTCCTGTGCATGGCCCAGGATAAGAGCGCTAAGCCGGCACGCGCTGATTTCGTGCCTTCCCCCGTCTTTTCTCCGCCCTACCCGCAACTGCCGCATCATTTCCGCGATGTGCATACCATTCAGATTCTGTGTCAGGCTCCAAAGGGAGCGATCCAACGGGCGCTTGCCAAGCCGCTGGAACAGTACGGAGACAGCGACCTGTATGTTCTGCTGCTGGCCTGGACTCCGGATGTGGAAGATCAGGGATTCAATGTCCACGAGATTCCCATCAACACTCCGGTCAAATGG
>CAZLHW010000413.1:0-4031 GCA_964559085.1 uncultured Acidobacteriota bacterium
GTGAGTTCCCTTCGTATTGGGAGCACCATAGGTGGGCTTGATGCTGTAAGGGCGCCGCTGCCTGCTTCACCCCTTCGGGGCTTTCATAAACGCCCGCCTCTTCCCAGGGCTCCAGATCCTCTCTCCGTTCGGATCTTCCGCCCTGGGCTGCTCTCCTCCGCGCTTTCAGCGCTCGTGTGCCGATTGCCGGCGACGCAAGCACCAAAGGTGCGAAGCAGAGCAGCCCAGGCTGAAGGATGCGCAGCATCCGGCGGCCTGGGGTTCCCGCGCATCGCGCATAAGCCCTGAAAGGGCGGCGCAGCCTCCAGCGCCCTCCAGAAACCCAGGGCTCCCGCCCTGGGCTGCTCTGCCACGCGCCTCCAGCGCGAACCCGCGCTTTCAGCGCTCGCGTTCCCATCGCCTTTTTTCTGAATCCAGGTTGAAGTCCGTCAGGGGTGCAGCGCGAAACCCGCTTCTCTATCATAGACAATTGCAGGAATTTTACCGCTGTGCAAAATTCGGGGATCTTCTCTCACTATTCGAATGGTATCGGCGCGTTTCCACACGGCGGAGTAAAAGCGCTGCTCCATGCTCGGTTCGGCAAGGAAGGCATACAAGAATCGGGTCAAGGCGCCTTCGTCGACCGGACCCAGGCGCGGGGCAATCCGGAGCCGGATGCGCGTAAGCTGCTGGTCGTCTTCATACTCAACCCACTGAAAATCCTGCCAGGAGCCTCCGCAGCGCAGGGGCAGAATCTCTTCGCGAAGGCGAACCAGAAGATCGTACGGCAGAGCAATTCCTTCAGCAGTTGAGCGCACGGTACTCCTCAACCCCGAAAGATGCGTATGGAAACCCAACCCGTCGAAGATGCAGCGGCACCGTCGGTGCGTGATAATGGCCTGGTCCCCCAATTCGACATTAAGCAACACCTTGGGATTGGAGCCCAGAAATGTCGTCAATAGAAACGGGCTGCTGCCATCCGATTCGGGCCTATCCCCGAGCGGAATGATCGCGGGGCCGGCAGACGCCAGATGCAGCGCATCGATCTCGGGGGCATCCGTGCAGCCAAAGCCGGAGCTCCCTGCATCCACGGAAAAATACCGCATGTACACCCTGGCATGAACCGCGTCCACCTGAAGTTTTTTAGCCTGGGTAATCGGCTCCGAACCCGCCAGAAACTGAAGTCCGCTAAGGTCCGCATTTTTTTGAGCTGCGAGGGCTGCAATGCGCGTGATGCCGCTGACATTGCTCTGAAGAATACAACGCCCCCGCGCGGACAGCTGAGCCAGAATCCATTGCAATACAGACTCTGCGGACGCCCCCGGCGAAATAATCGGTTTCGGCAGTCGCCTGCCGGACAACCGGCCCACCCAGCGGATGCCGGCAAGCGCCCAATCGTGCCAAACCGGGATGAGGGATTCATCCAGCTCCATGTCAAACCAGGCTGACGGCACTTGTCCGATTTTGGCGTATCGCAGGAGGTTGCTCAATCCGACGGATCCGGGGAAACGGGGATACCAGATGGCAAACGGAAGGCCGTACAGGTCGAGCTCTTTGAAAACCATATGCTCGTAGCAGGCGCGCGCTTCAAGATAAGCAAGATCTATTTGACCGCGCGTCGGGCGACCCGAAGAACCGCCCGTCTGCGCCCGGAATCCGGCGCCGAGGCAGGTGTTATCAAAACCGTGCCCGGTTGCCGGATAAAGCGTGTATCCGCGCCGGATGGGTTTTCGGCCTTTGTATTCGTCAAATGAAATCCAGACCCCGTTGTCTTTGAGCTTGCGCAGCAGCGATTCCAGATCGCCGTGCTCGAGCTCGGAAGCCATGTCGTCGTAGCGGCAGCCGGCATCCTTCAGCAAGGGGAGATAGGGACTGGCCGGGTTGCCATAAATGCAATCCCGGGCCATCCGCAGGAAGAGCTGGTTTCTGTTATCAAACCTGCGGAGAATGGCGGCACGCGCCGCATCGAATCCGATGGGCGTGGACAAAAAGGATCGCAGGTCCGCCATAAACTGGCCATAGGCGAAGATCTGGCCGGTAATCCTTTTTGATTCTGCCGATTCGGTTGCCGGCCGGCTGCTGGGTTGGGACATCGTGTCAGATCCGGAATTTTTCGAGTGACCGCCGTCTGCCTCCAGAGCCTTCCCGCCGGGCGCCGGCAGACCAGGCCATTATAGTCAGATTCAGAGTCCCGGGATCCGGAAAAACAAAGTCCCCGGTCTTTGCAGCCTGGTTCCGTTGATTCTTCCGGGCCTAAAAAATCGCGGTGGCGAAATAGTCGTCGAGGGTCTCCGCGCGGCGGATCAACGCCACGCTCCGGTCTTCTTTCAGAAGAAGCTCCGCCGAACGCAGCTTGCCGTTGTAATTGAAGCCCATGGCGTGACCATGCGCGCCGGCGTCATGGATAACGACGATATCGCCGGGCTCGATTTCCGGCAGTTCGCGCTGGATGGCGAACTTGTCGTTATTTTCGCAGAGAGAGCCGGTGACATCGTAGACGCGGTCGTGCGGCGCCGTCTCCTTGCCCATCACCGTGATGTGGTGGTAGGCGCCGTAAAGCGCGGGCCGCATCAGGTTGGCCATGCAGGCGTCCAGACCGACGTATTCGCGATAGATGTTCTTTTTGTGAAGCACGGTGGAAACGAGGTATCCGTAAGGTCCCGTAATATAGCGTCCGCACTCCGTAAAAATTTTCATCGGATGGAGCCCCGCCGGCTGCAGGATTTCTTCGTAAGCCTCGCGGATCTCGCGCGCCAGGGCTTCAATGTCGACGGCCTCCTCTTCGGGCCGGTATGGGATCCCCAGTCCGCCCGACAGGTTGACGAATTCGATTCGCACGCCGGTCGCCGCCTTCACATCGACGGCGAGGTGGAACAGCATGCGGGCGGTCGCCACGTAGTGCGAGCGGTCGATATCATTGGAAATGATAAAGGAGTGGAGGCCGAAGTGCCTGACGCCGAGCTGCTTCAAGCGCTGGTAGCCCTCAAACACCTGCTGGTGGGTAAAGCCGTACTTGGCTTCCACCGGATTGCCGATGATGCCGTTGCCGTTGCGCCGCGGCCCGGGGTTGTAGCGGATGGAAAGGGTGTCGGGAATACCGGCATGCTTCTTTAGAAAATCGATATGGCTGATGTCATCCAGGTTGATAATGGCGCCCAATTGTTTCGCCTTCTTGAACTCTGACGCCGGCGTGTCGTTGGAGGTGAACATAATATTGTTGCCGGTGATGCCCACTCTCTCCGACAGCACGAGTTCCGCCATGGAGCTGCAGTCGGTTCCGAATCCAAGGCCGCCCAGGAGCTTTACAATTTGAGGGTTGGGCAGGGCCTTGACGGCGAAGTACTCTTTGAATCCGGGCGCCCAGGAAAACGCGCGGAGAAAGCGCGTTGCATTTTCGCGGATGCCGCGTTCGTCATAGATATGAAAAGGCGTCGGATACTTCTGGATAATTTTTTCCAATTCCGCTTTTGTGAACGGAAGCTTTTTCTCTGCCATAATCCTTACTATCCACCAATGAAAAAACCCGGAAACCGGCCTCCGGGGACTAAAGATGCAGCGGCGCTTTCCGTCCCCGGGCCCAATTTCGCCGACGAATATTAGCGAAAAACTTCTTTCACTTACATAGTCAATTCAAAAATTTGCCGAGGCATCCCGGGAGGCATGCTGGATTGCGGCAAACAAGACATCGGATTGATATGGATGCATGAAAACCAAACCAGAAAAAAAACGCGGTCCCGATAAAAGGGATTCAATCTGCTGCTCCAGGCAAGCGCGCGCCCTCGATCCATTTGCACAAGGGTCCGCAATATGGAAAAGCGAAATTGAAGCCAGCGATACAGGGACAGACAGCCGGTCGTTATCTGCAGATACTGCAGGAAGACCGGGGAGTTTATTCCTAGCATCCCGCCACACGATTCCCCGGTGCCACAACAGCTTCCAATTGCGTGAAAGTCTTCGGCTTTATTCTTGCGTTGCGCGAAGGAAACGCCTATAAAGGAACTTATATATTGGATGTTGTTTGCGGCTTGGAGAGTTTGCGTTATCTCGGCAGG
>CAZLHW010000414.1:0-1561 GCA_964559085.1 uncultured Acidobacteriota bacterium
CAGTAGTGCTTTTGAAAAACCCATAATCATGCGTTCCCGCGTAGACTATCTGCGGAGTAGTCGGATCAACTGCAATAATCTCCACTTCGCTTTCTTCCGGGCCGAGGCGGATCCAATGGCGATCTTCGGCATGAGCAACAACATGGCAAACCAAAAGGACGGCAACAAAGAATGTTTTGGTCAATAGCTTCAACATGTCGTGCATTCCCCAGACGGCAACTCTGAGACATTATCGCGGACAGATATACTTCCGAGCTTTTCCTTATGCGTTTTGATGAGAGGGTGCCGCGTGCGCCGCTGCATCAAGACGGGCAGCATATTTTAAAGCAAAATTTTATATCTATTTCCAATAACTTACCAAGGGCTTGGAGGAATAGAATCTCCGGGCGTTGAAATTCCAAGGCTCCAGGAACCGCCTACCACCAATACTGCAGGGTTTCGGTTTCCCAGTCGCGCGGTTCGCGCGAAACCGGCTCGGGTCTCGAATCGGCCTTGCTGCCGGGGAAGCTTTTGCAGGCGTCGTCGTAATCCTTCCACCAGCTGTTGAGCAGATTGATGCTGGTGGCCCGCGGCTCGTCGCCGCCTCCCGAAAGTCTCAGGTAATCGCGAAGCACGGGCCGGAAGTGCGGGTGTGCGCACTTATTAATGATGTCTTCCGCGCGCCGCCGCGCCGAGCGGATTTCCGTATTGAGCGCAAATCCCTGTTCCGTAACCACGCAGTTGATGTCGTGCTCCGTATGATCGATGTGGCGGACATACTGCATCACGCAGCTGACAAACCGGCCGTCTTTGAGGCGCCGCACCGACGGCGTGTGCACAATGCTCAGGTAGGCATGACGGAAGAAATCGCCGCTGCCGCCGAGGCCATTCACCACTCGGGAACCATCCACATGCGTTGAGTTGACGTGGCCGTAGATATCCACCTCGATCGGCGTATTCATAGCGATCACGTAGAGGCGCGTAATCATCTCGGCATTGTTGGAAAGCCACATGGGCCGGAGCACCACGCGTTCGCGGCATCGCTTGAACAGCCGCATAAATTCGTTCCGACCGGCTTCTGAAAAGGAAAGCGCCGTTGCGGAGGCGCTCTCGAACTTCTCGTCATCTTCCACAAATCGCATCATGCCGTCCTGGAAAACCTCCGTCCAGAAGCGGATTTTCTGGAAAGGCGACCGGTAAAGCTCCCCGACGATGGCATTCGCCACGTTGCCTACGCCCGACTGGATAGGCGGCAGGCGCTTGCCCCAATTGAATGTCTTGTGGCAGTACATCAGAAAATCGATCACGTTCTCGGCAATCCTGCGGTCTGTCTCGGACGTCGCTTTGAAGGCAACCGGATAATCGGGCTTGGTCGATTCGATGATGGCAACCACCTTGCTCCTGTCGATTTCGACATAGGGATTGCCGACGCGGTCGCCGACCTGAACGATCGGGATCGGCCAGCCGGCGCGCGGATGCACGCTCGGGAGCGCGATATCGTGAAAGCCGGTATAGTCCGGGATGGTCGTGTTTACCTCAAGATTAATTTTCTTGGCGCGGGTAAGCGCTTCCGCGGCAACGG
>CAZLHW010000414.1:1571-4029 GCA_964559085.1 uncultured Acidobacteriota bacterium
AATTCTGGACACCTCCACCACCGCGAGATCGATATCGCCGTAGAATCCGTAGAAAAGGTTGCGCGCAAACGCGGAAAGATGCACATCCGTAAAATCCATTTCTCCGGCATGGATCAGTTTCCGCGATGCGCTGGAGGACATATAAGGACCGCGCTTGCCGACAAACGAGGCGATCGGGTTCTCCACGTCTTCCGAAAGAGAAGCCCCGCTGAAGAGCCCGATTTTCGCTTTGGGCATGTTATTGCGAAGATAATTGGCCAGCGCCGGGATAAAGACCTTCGGCTCGCCGGATTTGGTGAAGCCGCTGATGGCAATCTTGCAGCGGTCCGACACGAACTTGACCGCCTCCTCGACAGGCATCAACTTATCCAGCAACTCCTTGCATTCGACGCGCTCGGTTAGCAGGGCCATCTATTCTTCTCCCTAGGAATCCGGAGGGAAACACAATGCACACGCATACAATCGGGCAACAGGCAGTCTTCCACAAAAAAAAATAATATAATACATCATTCCTAAAGCGTTTCGAGCCTTGGAGCCTATTTAAACTCCAGGCCCCGAAGGCTCAAAGACTCTAAGCCAGCCCGGCGAGCACTTCTTCGACGGCGCCTTGGACCATATCCACCTTATAGGCGTTGTCTCTGAGCGGGAAAGCGCCTGTCGCAGACACAGCCGCGGCGGCCGCGGCCTGAGCCGCATCGAGCTTTTTGCCGATGAGAATTTTTTCGGCCGCCTCCGCGCGCCATGGATACGGCCCGACGCCGCCCAGGACAATGCGCGCGCGGCGCACCGTCTCGCCCTCCCTCTGAACTGCGGCCGCCACACTGACCAGGGCAAAATCCCAGGATCCGCGCGTTGTGATCTTTCGGTACGCACTTCTAGTCCCCGCCAAAGCCGGTGGAATGAGCACTTCCGTCACAATTTCTCCAGGCAGAAGCACATTTTCTTTAGCGATGTTTGTCTTCGGGCTGACGAAAAAGTCTTCGATTTTCACCGTCTTGCTGCCCGAAGGGCCCGTAATGGAAAGCTGTGCCTGCAGCGCCGCAAGCGCGACGGCCACATCGGACGGGTGCACGAAGAAGCAGGGGCCGCCTCCCAAAATGGCATGATATTGATTTTCTCCCGCCATCGCATAGCATTTTGAGCCGCCTTTTTTAAGGCACTGTAAATCCATGCGGTAGTACCAGCATCGGGGTTTCTGGCAGAGATTCCCTCCCACCGTGCCCTGCCGGCGCAACTGCGGGCTGCCGACGGACTCCGCCGCCTGCGCCAGCGCTTTGAATTTCTCGACGACGGCGGCATTTGCGGCGACATCGGCCAACGCGGTCAGCGCGCCGATTTTGAGCGTGCCGTTCGGCAGCGTGCTTATGCCGCTCAGCTGCTTGAGGCCGCTGATGCTGACAACCTTCTCAACCGGGAACAATTCGCTTCGCGCGCAGCCGAGGAGATCCGTTCCACCCGCATGCAGCCATGCCCCTCTGGCGCTCAATGCTTTGACCGCTTCCGCAAGCGAGCCGGCTTTTACGTATGCAAAATTATTCATCATGGATCATCCCCTTTTCTTTTTGCTGAGCAAATCAAGGATTGTTTTATTATCCACGGGGCTGTTGACGGGCCGCACGCCGATCGCGTCATAGATGGCGTTGGCAAGCGCGGCGGCCGTAGGCACATGACACGGCTCGCCCAATCCCTTGCAGCCAACGTTGTTGCATTCGTTGTCCTTGAGATCGATGGGGACAATATCATGTTCCACCGGCACATCCATTGCGCCGGGGACTTTGTAATCATGCAGATTGGGATTGCACATCTTCCCCGTCTGCCGGTCCAGGACTCTTTTTTCAATCAGGCCGTACCCCATACCCTGGAGCATGCCCCCGTAAGCCTGGTTTTCATAAGTCTTGAGATTGACCACGCGTCCGCTGTCATCGGCGCCAACCATTCGCTTCACTCGGACTTCTCCGGTCTTTGTGTTGACTGCAACTTCAACAAACTGGGCGCTGAAGGGCATGACCACTTTATTGGCAGGATTCTGCTCGCGGTTGCCGATGGCAATCACGTCCATCACCCCTTTGGCCCGGAATATCTGCTCAAGCGTTCTCTTCTTGCCGGGATTGCTGCGGCTGGCAAAGGTATCTTTCTTGAATTCCAGGTCCTCTGCCGGAACACCAAGCGCTTCGGCCGCCCAATCGAAAATCTGGCGCCGGACAATCCAGGCGCCGCGCCGGACCGCGGGAACCAGGCTTGCCAGCGTCATACTGCCGCCGCTGCTGGAGGCATACGGCGTAATGGCGGTATCGGCGTTGATAATACGGACGCTTTCCATCGGCACGCCCAGCTCTTCAGCCGCAACCTGGCAGGCGGCGGTTTTGGTGCCGGTTCCAAGGTCCATCGCTCCTGTTTTAATGGTGACGCCTCCATCCGCGAACATCCGAACTTCTGCGGTGTAGGGCGGCCCCCCGGA
>CAZLHW010000415.1:0-1606 GCA_964559085.1 uncultured Acidobacteriota bacterium
ACAAAGGGGTTACCATTAAGACTTCCACCCCTGTCAAAGAAATTCTCCTGGAAGACGGCAGGATCGCGGGCGTGATCGTGCAGGAGAGCGGTGAAGAGGTGCGCGTCGATGCCCGGGTGGTTCATGTGGCCAGCGGCGGCTATGCCAACAACGCCGAATGGATAAAGAAATACACCGGCTTGGATCTCGGTGTAAATCTGTACCCGGTGGGGAACGAGGGTAAAATGGGGGACGGCATCCGCATGGCCCATGCCGTCGGCGCTGCGTCGGAGGGGATTCACGTCATAGAGACGCTGCGAACCGGCAGCGATAGGCCGGGCACGATGACCGAAATCGGATTCGCGGTTGTTCAGCCCGATCTATGGGTGAACAGCCGGGGCGAGCGATTCTGCGACGAAACGGTTACGTTCGATGACACATCGATGGGAAACGCATCCGTTAAGCAGAGCATGGGCGGCGGCTTCACCATCTTCGACACCGGAATCGTCCGTCAGCTCGCGGAAAAGGGCATTGACAAGGCGATGGCGCCGGACTTTCCTCCAGGCTCGCGCCTGCTTAACCTCGCCCGGGAGCTTGAGGAAGCGCCCATCACGCGGCCCGATGAGGTCTTCCAGGCGGATTCCATCGCCGATCTCGCCGGGCTCATGCGCGTGGATCCTTCCGTGCTTCAGGCCACGGTGGAAGAGTACAACCGCTATTGCGCCCAGGGACGTGATGAAGTCTTTGCCAAAAATCCCCGCTACTTGAGGCCCATTCGCGGACCGCGCTTTTACGCGGTCAGGGCTCAGACTGTTTTCCTCGGGACGATGGGCGGGATAAAGATCAACGAAAAGATGGAAGTCGTGGACAAGGAAGATCGGGTTGTCCCGGGGCTTTATGCCGGCGGCTTCGACGCCGGAGGCATGTATGGCGACAGCTACAGCATCACAGGCTCCACCGGCCTCTCCTCCTGCTGTTCCATGAACTCGGGACGTCTCGCGGGGAAGAATGCCCTGGCGTATCTCGGGATGCAGGCCGGATAGCGGAAAGTGCGGATAATCGCAACGATTAAGCCTGCGCGCCTTGCAGGCGCTCACGGCGCCGGCAATTGAAAGTGGACACCTATGACAAAGACCGATAAAAGAATTGCCTATCAGTTCAGAATTGTCTTAAGAGAAATAGAGCCTGCGATCTGGAGAGTAATCCAAACGCCCTCCGAATATTCCTTTTGGGATCTGCATGTGGCGATACAGGACGCGATGGGATGGCTTGACTGTCACTTGCACGCATTTCGCGTCCGAATGCCGCATAAGCGCACTGATACGATAATCGGCATTCCGGATGATGATTCATTCTACCTGAAAATCATGCCGGGCTGGGAGGTGACGATTGCAGACTATTTTACAGAACCCGGCAAGATGGCAATCTATGATTACGATTTTGGAGATTCCTGGTCGCATGAAGTTCTTCTTGAGGGCATTCTGCTGAAAGAGAAATCCGTCAAATATCCTCGCTGCATTGACGGCGGACGCGCCTGCCCCCCTGAGGATTGCGGCGGAGTGCCAGGCTACTATGAGCTTCTTGAGATTCTCGCCAATCCAAAACGTCCGGAATATCGGGACCATTT
>CAZLHW010000415.1:1616-3965 GCA_964559085.1 uncultured Acidobacteriota bacterium
GCAACTGTAATATAGCTCCCCGGAAAAGAACAACCTCGGACCGGCTGAATCGAGCTGCAACCTCAAAATATTTTTGGCTCAATTCAACAATTGACAATTAGATCTATTGAAGGTGCAGGCCTTGATCTGCCCGGAAGCATTTGTCTGTCTTAATGCGGGTAGTTGGATGCGGCTGGTTTTTGATCGTGGCACGCTTGTGATCCATGGAGATATTGCCGATGCGGGCAGTCTTCCCGGAGTCCTTTGGGATCCGCGGATTCGAGCGTGGCGTGCTCCGGCGTGCCACTACGCGGCGCTATCCCGGGAACTTGCCCGGCGCTATCCCGGGTTTCATGACGAGGTGCGTCCCAAACTTGTGGAAGCTCCCCCGATTCCGCTTCCGGAACTCCGTCCGTACCAAGCCGCAGCGGTTGCTTCATGGGAATTTGCGGGCAACAGGGGAATGATCGCGCTTCCAACAGGATCCGGCAAAACCCGCACGGCAATCGCGGCAATTTCCAAAACCCGCCTGAGGACGCTCTGCCTGGTTCCGACCCGGGCGCTCATGGAGCAGTGGGCCAAAATCCTGAGAGACATCTCTCCCGGGCCCATCGGCGAATATGGTGACGGACGCAGGGTCGAGCAGCCGGTCACCATTGCTACTTTTGCCAGCGCATTGCGAAACATGGAGACATTGGGCAATCGATTTGACCTGCTTGTCATTGATGAAGTGCACCATTTCGGCGGTGGTGCGGGAGATGAGATTCTCGAGATGTGTACGGCGGCAGCGCGGATGGGGCTCAGCGCAACTCCCCCTGAAGATGAGATCCGTCGAACCCGCCTGGCTGCTCTCGTTGGCCCCGAAGTGTACCGGGCAAGTGTTGAGGATCTTGCCGGACGTTATTTGGCTGCATTCGAGCTGATAACAATTTCGATCAGGCTCACGCCTGAGGAAAGTCATGCCTACAAAACGGAGATGTCAATTTTCCACCCCGTTTGCCGTGCATTTTTTGATTCGGTGCCGGGAGCCTCATGGTCGGATTTCGTCGCAGCGGCATGCAGAAGCGATCCCGGGCGGCGCGCCCTTGCAGCATGGCGGCGCTCGCATTCCATTGTCCGCTACAGCGCAGAGAAACGCCGCATTGTTGCGGATCTTCTTCTACGGCACCAGGATTCCAGGATTCTCATTTTCGCGGCAGATAACGACACTGCCTACTCGGTGGCCCGTGAGCATCTCGTACAACCAATCACCTGTGACATCGGGAAAAGGGAGAGAGCACGAGCCCTGCAGCGTTTCCGCACGGGCGAGTTGCGGATCCTTGTTTCTGCGCGTGTGCTCAATGAAGGAACCGATGTGCCGGCGGCTGATGTGGCAATCATTGTGGGCGGAAGCCAGGGCTCTCGTGAATATGTCCAGCGCGTAGGCAGGATTCTGCGCCCATCCGAAGGCAAAAAGGCCATTGTTTATGATTTGGTTACACGAGATACATTCGAGGTGCGCCGGGCAGACGCGCACAGGAGGGCCCTTGCTTCCCCCTAGCCGTATACAGGTTCGAGTTAACGGAAATGAGGCAACCCCAGTCTGGTTGGGGATAGAAGATCATTTGTGGCTGAGATCTTTGATTGACGAATTCGTCAGGCTGGAAGGCAAACCGTATCGGGATGTAGCGGCATTCCTCCAGGAACCGCCCAAAGTCTTTTCCCCTCCGGGCAAGCGGCTGATGGCTGTTTGGATGCTCCAGAAAATATGCTCACGCAAAACGCCGCCTTTCGATGCGGAAGGAATTCGAAATGAGATTTTTGTTGATGCCCAGCGCACTCGAAATGTCGGCCGATTTTGCCGCTCCGACGTTATGGCAGCCGTTGCGGGGCGCCTTGGTATTTCGGCCGCAGAAATAGAGGGAAGCCTGTTCTCCGACCTTCCCATGGAGCGGCGCCTTATTCTGCCGAATCCGATTCCGGACCCGCATTCGCTCGCAATGCAAACCAATCTGGCTCTCGCGCAGGGACTGCTCGGTATAGCTTCTGAAGTTAATATCGCGCTTTATGGAGGTACGCGGGCCGTGGTCCGGCAGGTGCATTTGCGACGCCTCCTCTGTACGACCGAGCATTCCATGTCGAAAGGGATCCAGCTCAAGTTATCCGGAGCATTTTCGCTTTTTCGCCACACAACGATGTACGGACATGCTCTGGCATCCATTCTTCCTTTGCTCTTATGGTGTGACCGGTTTGATCTTGTAGCTCGCTGCGTGCTTCGCAAACGGGAATTCAATGTGCGCCTGAGCTCGCGCGATCCCATCGAGCGCGGCCGGCCGCCGCAGCAATTTGACAGCCGGATTGAAGAGCGCTTCGCTCGCGATTTCTCAAAAA
>CAZLHW010000416.1:0-287 GCA_964559085.1 uncultured Acidobacteriota bacterium
GGCAAATGCGGAAATGAAAGACATCGGATTGCGGGAAAAGCTCCTTCTGCTTCCGATTGTTGCCATGATGCTGTGGATCGGCGTCTACTCCCAGCCCTTTCTGCGGCGCATGGAGCCCTCGCTCCGGCTGGTGCAGCAACGCATTGAAAGTGCGCGAAGCCCGGAAGGCGGCTATCGGGTCGAGCAGCCGCTGGTTCCGGCATTGCCGGTAAATGAGTGAAAAGATGACCGACGCTATCGTGCTTCTTCTACCGCAGGTGCTCCTCGTGATCGGCGGCATTCTCGTC
>CAZLHW010000416.1:297-3956 GCA_964559085.1 uncultured Acidobacteriota bacterium
GGCATCCGAGGCATGCTGCTGGAGCCTTTTCCGTCTACGGCGCGGAAAAGCCAGCTGGCGCGTCTGGCCGTTCTGACGACCATTCTGGCCGGATTCAGCCTGATGCCTCAATGGGATATGCCCTCGCGCACCATCCTGAACGGAATGCTGCTTATTGATAATTTCACCGTTTTCTTTCAATGGCTCTTTTTGATTATCGGGGGCGTCTGTGCCTTCCTTTCGATGCGGTTTAATGAAAGAGAGTCCATCAATCGCGGGGAATACTACGCGCTCCTCCTGTTTGCCCTTTGCGGCATGTCCCTGATGGCCGCCGGCGGCGACCTCATTCTTACATTTCTTGGAATTGAAATCCTCTCGATTGCCACATATATTCTCGCGGGTTTCAAGCGCAATGATGTCCGCTCGAACGAATCCTCGCTGAAATATTTCCTGCTCGGCTCTTTTGCCACGGCCATTCTTCTGTACGGCATCGCGCTGATTTATGGCGGCGCCGGAAGCACCAGCTATCAGACCATCCGCCAGCTGGCTCTGCTGCAGGGGAGCATTCAGGCCACAACGCTCATTGGCCTGACGCTGCTGCTGGTCGGATTCGGCTTCAAGGTAGCCCTGGTCCCCTTCCATTCGTGGGCGCCGGATGTTTACGAAGGGGCGCCGACGCCGGTAACGGCTTTCATGGCCGTCGGACCTAAAGCCGCCGGTTTTGCGGCGCTTCTGCGGGTGCTATTGCAGGCTTTCCCTTTTCTGGTTCAGGACTGGAGCTCGATTCTGTGGCTGCTGTCCATCCTGACGATGACGCTGGGCAATGTGGTCGCCGTTCTGCAGACCAACCTGAAGCGCATGCTGGCCTATTCCGCGATTGCCCACGCGGGTTATATGCTGATCGGTATTGTGGCCGCCACGCGTGAAGGCATCAGCGCCGTCCTGTTTTACCTTGTGATCTACACGGTCATGAACCTGCTTGCCTTCGGTATCATTCTGTCCTTCAGCCGATCCGGAGACAGGAATGTATTCCTGAACGACTATGCCGGGCTGGCGCGCAAGGCGCCGTTCCCGGCTGCCGTGCTCTCGATCGCCCTGATATCGCTGGCGGGAATTCCCTTGACAGGCGGCTTCATGGGCAAATTCTATCTTTTCAGCGCCGCAATCCAGAAAGACTTGATCGGCCTTGCCGTAATCGGCGTGCTCAACAGCGTTGTTTCGGTTTTCTATTATTTCCGCGTCATGATCTATATGTATATGAAGGATCCCGCAGAGGATACGCCGGATCCGGACGAAGTCAGCTGGCCCGTCAACGCGATTCTCGCCCTCGGAACAGCCTGCATTCTATTCCTCGGACTTTTCCCGGCGCCGATTCTCGCCCTTGCCGCCCGTTCCGCTTTTGCCCTAAAATGACTTTTTCCAATTTTGGAGTGAATAATGATTGATGTACGCAAGCGATTGCAGGAAGAGTTGAATGGCATCGAACGGGAACTGCGGGTCGAGCTGCCAAAGGAGATTCTGAAAGCGCGGGAGCACGGGGATCTCAGCGAGAACGCGGAATACAAGGCAGCCAAGGAGCGCCAGTCCTACCTGGAAGGCCGCAAAGCGCAGCTGCAGCAGCGGCTGGCTGCTCTTTCGCTGGTGAACCTCGACAAGATCCCGACGGATCGAGCCGCCTACGGCTCGAAAGTAGTGCTGTATGAATACGAAACAGAAAAGGAAGTGGAATACCGTCTGGTATCGGCGTAAGAGTCGGATATCAGCCGCGGGCTCATCTCCATTACATCGCCCATCGGGCGCAGTCTCGTAGGCAAGAAGGTAGGGGATAGCATTGAGATCGTCACGCCTTCAGGCAAAAAAGACTTCGAGATGCGCAGTCTCCGCACCATCCACGAAATGGAAGAGTGAAAAATCCACGAATTTGCACGGATCTTCACAGATAAATTTCCTATCCGTGAGGATCCGTGCAAATCCGCGGCTGAATTTACTGCAGCATCAGGATAACGACAAAGGTCAGCAGCGCCAGGAATTCAATAAAGGCCAGCCCCAGGATGAGGAACAGCCGGATGATGTCGGTAGCGCCCGGATTCCGCGAAACCCCCTCGCACGCGGCGGCAAGGGCGCGGCTCTGCGCATAACCGCAACCCGCGGCTGCCAAAGCCATGCCGAAGGCGGATGCGATGATCAACCATTGGCTTTTTCCTTCGGCGGGTGCAGCGGCGGCTTCGCCTTGCGCAAACACCGGAACAACACATACGAGAAGAATTCCCGTGATCACTAATAAAAGAACCGACTTTCTGCCCATCAAATTCTCCTTTCAATAGTCTTCAAAGTGCGCGGCGTGCGCGGCCTGAATATACAGTTGCAATTCCCCTAGACTGCCGCTACCGGATCCGCAGATCGGCGTGGTTTGGATTCTTTGTGGCTTTCGCCGTGTCCTTCGGCGTGGGCATCTTCCACAGCGCCCGAGATGTAAACCATGGTAAGTAGAATGAAAATAAAGGCCTGAATCGTGCTGGCAAAAAGCGCCAGGAACATTACCGGGATGGAGGCTAAGAACGGGAACAGGTTGTTGAGCGAGGTGATGATAAGCTCTTCTGCGAAAATATTGCCGAAGAGTCGGACGCTCAGCGAAAAGGGGCGCGCCATGTGGCTGATGAGCTCAATGACAAACAGAAGCGGCGCTATCATCAGCACCGGACCGCAGAAATGTTTCAGATATCCGAGAAAACCCTGCTTCCGGAAACCCTGGTAGTTGTAATAGACGAAAACGCTGAGCCCGCAGGCGGCCGTTATGTTCAGATTGCTGGTCGGCGAAATGAAACCAGGAACCATGCCAAGCAGATTCCCGATCAGAATATAGAGGGCCAGCGTGCCGATCAGGGGCGTGAAGCGTTTGTACTCAGGACCGATGACTTCCCTCATCAGATTCTGGACGGCGAGAAAGAGCACTTCCACGAGATGCTGCACTTTGCCCGGATTCTCCACGCTGAGCCTGCCGCGCAGCCACCACGCAAATCCTATGAGAACAAGCGCAATAAGCAAAATCCGCACGATGTGATCCGGCACGGCGTGATGACCGTGTTCGAGAGGAACCCCCATGGCCCGCGCAATGGGATCAAACACATCCTGGTTCAGCAGATTGCCGACAGCCGATGTCTCGTGCATATCATCCTGGATTGCTTTTAAAGGTTTCGAGAATTCCTTCGATTAAAATGCCGCTGCTGAAAACCACAAATCCAGCAGTTGCAGCAATAATCCCGAAAAAAAAGAAGTGCATGATAGCATAGAGACACAGGGGAATCAACAGCAGGCGCAAAATGTAGATTGAGGCGATCCGGAAATGCGATACCGTCCGGCTGCGCGCAAGGGCCGAATTTACCGAACGGATCAGAAGCTTCAGGTTCAGCGCCGACAGCGCGCCCCCGGCAAGGAAGGAGATTCCGTAGTGCCACCCGAAGATCAGGGCCGTCGCCAGGCTGCCGGCGGCTGCCATCCACCCGCCGATCCGAAAGATCCGGTTTTCAAAGCTCCCTGAAGTGGTCAATCTTTATTCCTCTGGTCGAGAATCAATATCTTTGCGATCTCATAAAATCCCGCAACCGCGCCGAGCAGAACAAAGACCACGGTTCCCCATGGATAGGAGCTGAGATACCCATCCACCACGTAATAACCCAGCA
>CAZLHW010000417.1:0-1636 GCA_964559085.1 uncultured Acidobacteriota bacterium
GTTCGCAGGAAGTTGTAAATGCTCGATCTTGTTCTCGCGAGGTCGCTGGCAACCGAGACGTCCGGTCGCGTGCCGGCCAAAAT
This sequence comes from uncultured Acidobacteriota bacterium, assembly GCA_964559085.1. Classification (GTDB taxonomy): domain Bacteria; phylum Acidobacteriota; class UBA6911; order UBA6911; family UBA6911; genus UBA6911. The sequence continues at coordinate 84 of CAZLHW010000417.1, forward strand.
CAACATCACGTTGCTTTTACCTCACTCGACCTGCACTCTCGCATTACAACTTCATCTGCTTCTGCGGATACATATCAGATTTAAACATCAGGCCTATCATTGCTTATAGCCTTTTCGTAGGATGTTCGAAATCGGCCCGATATGCCGTATCAGAAAATGCCCAGGAACTTTTCTGAAACCTCCACCCTTACGCTGACAACCTTATCCGATGTGACGATATAGGCCAGGCTATCACTGGCCAGTAAGACATTGGATACCTTTTCCCGGGCGGTGTAGAGATCGAGGATCTCCTGCTTCTCATTCATAAAATAGACCTCGGAGCCGGCCACAAAGGCTACCGTGTTGCCCTTAGCCTCAATATCGGTAACTAGGGCGTCCACTGTCAAGCCCGCAATGGCCTTACCGTTGATATCCAGGATCTGAACCCTCGAATGATAACGCCTCTCTCTGTTATAGGTCTCTTCATCCAAAAGAGCTGCGATAACCCATTTATCGGGCAAGACATTGATGGAGGTGAGGATCTCACCATTAAGATTTGTGCGCCACAGGGTACTCAGCTTATCGTCCATACCGATAATGCTTTTTTCTCCATAAAGAACTACCTTGCCTTTGCTGAGGGCAAGGGCACCTGCATAGATCTCATCCTGGCCCCTGACCGACCCCTTTTGATTCATGGTCAAATCCAAAAACTCAAAAACCGAGGTCATTTCAAGGCCCTGGGTTTCCACACCACAGGTGATAAACTGGCTTTTGTCGTACTGGGGTAGATATTGCACCGAAAACGGATAGTAGTCAGCTATGCTTCTGTAGGCAACCTCCTGACCATCCCGTGAGTAGACGTGAATGGTTCTTTTATAGCCGGTTTCAGAGCTTTCTGTGATGATTAGGATAAAATCCTGCGAAAAGCATGCATTGACAATGTCTTCATCCAGGTTTTTCTCCCATAGGATCCTGCCGTTTTGAATCAAGCTGAAATAGCGTCCCTCCAGGTCGGCCACGAGAATGCTGCCCTGATGGCATTTCACGAATGGCTTGTTTAGAGATACAGGTACATACCATTTCTCCTGACCGTCACTGGCAATAAGTCTCACATCGCTGATGGAGGCTGCCACCAGTGAGTTGCCATCCACATCGTAGCTTCCAGGCTTAAGGGGATCCAAGGTGAGTACCTCTGTGGTCTTCTGCTTGGATTCATCCACAGCTTGAAGGGTACGCTGGAAGATCCCATCTAATCCGCTTTCAATCAGCTCCAAAGGATTGATATGGAAAAAAGAATAGAGGGCTACGCCCAATATAATCAAAACAATGATAATGAACAAGAAAAGCTTGCCTAAGCCAAATCTGCGGGGTGCCGCTTCATTTCCGTCCTGCATCCTGCTATGCCTTCTCCTTCGTATATCAAATCAGGACGATTACGTCCGTCAACTTTAATGTTACCCACTGACGGTTCTCGTAATCATCCTGATTCTTATATGTGGATCAATTAAACCAATTAAGCGCTTCCTTTGCCTTAACATAAGGCTGGTCGGCCTTCACCCGAAGCTCATCCAGAA
>CAZLHW010000417.1:1693-3953 GCA_964559085.1 uncultured Acidobacteriota bacterium
CTTATTTAAAGCCTCGCAGGTCTTAGCGTCAAGGGTCCCGTTTACCGTTAGCTTTTTCTCAGATTGGAACTTCTTAATGGCCTCCTGGGCCTTTGCATCCAGCTGCCTGTCGGGGAACTCTTTGAAATAGCCCGCTGCCCGGAGTATTTGTTCTGCTGTGTAGATCTCATTGCTCTGAGCATTGAGCGTGATAGGCTTTGACGGAATGGGAAGCCTTTCAAGGATCGCAAGGTCTATGCCATTAGGATTGATTTTATCAGCTGCTTCAATCTCAGGCTTCAGTCCGATGCCCTGTATGACTCTTCCGTTACGGGTAAGGTAATGGCCTGTGGTGATCTTGATCGTACCGAGAATTTCATCGTCCTTGGGCAAAACACCATAATAGGAAAGCCACTCGATCTCAGAAACATAGCCCACGCCATACTTCTCATGATACTTATCATAGGCTTCCGGAGTCAGCACCGAGAACATCTGCTGAACGATACCCTTGCCATAGGTGTTCTCCCCTACCAGGAACCCTGTCTCAGAATCCTGAATGGCAGAAGCCAGGATCTCGGCAGCGCTTGCCGTGTAGCCATCAACCAGAACGGCAATCAGATACTGCCGATCTTTTAAGTATGAGTCGAAGGATTGATCCATCAGACGCTCCGACTTAAAATCAAGGGTTGTTACCGTTCCTGCGGGCACAATACGCCTCGCCACTTCAACAGCCTGATCTACATACCCACCGGGATTGGATCTTAAGTCCAGCATGATCTTCTTGATCTTGCCGGCGTCCACAACATCCATGGCCTTGTTAAAGCTTTCTGCGGTATTACTGTTAAAGGTGTCGATGCGGATATAGGCTATATCTCCCTCAATCCTGTAGAAAACGGATTTGATCTTCACAAGCGCACGGGTCAGGGTAAACTCTCTGTCTGCGTTTTCCCCCGGTCGCCTTATGGTCAGGCGAACCTGAGTACCCTCCTCGCCCCTGATTTCGGAAGCGACCTGTTCTGCATCCTTGTTGAGGGTCGAAACGCCGTTTACCGAGGTGATAACATCTCCCTCATACAAACCTGCTTTTTGAGCCGGGGAGTCGTCATAGACCTTGATGATCCTGCAGCCTGATGCATCCTTTTCAAGGCCTGCACCAATGCCGACGAAATTCCCCTCCAGGCTTTGCATTAATGCCTCAGTTTCTTCATTGTCATAGAATCCGCTGTAGTCGTCCAGACCGCCAAACATGCCTCTCAGGGCTGCTTTAAGGCTCTCCAGGTCGTTCATGTCCTGATAGAACAGGTCCTGCATGAAGTCCACCGCAGCATTGAGATAGCTGCCGTAGTCCGCAGACTGTGCTGATAGCGGCATGATGAAGATTGAGAGTATCATGATGACAGCAAATGCTATCTTCTTAATCTTATTCATCGCGTTCATCCTTTTCCAGTTTAATCCGACCTATATGGTCAATATGCTCCCTAGATTGTAGCACAGTTTTATCAATATGCCAGCATTCTGTCGTAATAATCCTTTACAAGCTCGTCGCCCATGTAGTTGATCAGGTTGTAGAACAGTATTGCACCCTTTTCATTGGTGATGTATCCCGAGGGGTTAAAATAACCCTTATCATCACCCTCATAGATGCCAAGGCTATAGGCCACCTGTGCCGCATTTCTGGCATAGGCAGGAATTGCGTCATTATCGGGGTAAGACGTCACCGCACTGGGATAGGGTGCCAGATTTTCGAGTCCCAGAGAGGCTACGATCATTTTTATGGCCTCGGCATAGGTGATATAGCTGTCCGGATTGAAATTGGACTGACCGGTGCCTGCGGTAATACCCTTCTCATACGCCTTCTTGATCTGAGCGAAGCAAGTGTCGTTTACGCTCACATCCAGGAAGGGGGATTGCTCCACGGTCTTTTTACTGCTTCTGGACACCGTGGTGAGGCTTGATTTTTTCAGGTTGGGGTCGGCGGGAATATCCTTCACGGCTTCAACCAGCATGGCTACAAATTCGCGCCTTGTAAGGTACTTGTTGAGTTTATAGTTTTCTCCTGTTCCCGGGATCACACCAAGACCAAACAGGATGCGAACAGGCTCCTCGGCCCAGTGTCCCTTGATCTGCTTGATATCGGGCACCATTAAGCGTTCAAGGATGGGCTCGGTTTCCTGGATTGATCTGTTGCTGTAGCTCTTCAATACCGAGGTGGGCATCTTGCTTTTATCGAATTCCGGCATTAGTGCTGTATAATCCATGGTATTGAAGAGCTACAGCAACA
>CAZLHW010000418.1:0-2152 GCA_964559085.1 uncultured Acidobacteriota bacterium
TCGGGATTGTCCACGTCGCCCAGCTCCGTGATGATGGCGGGCCCCTGCACCCGGGCGTTCTTCAGGGCATCGGCCAGCATCTGGTAGTACACTCGCGGCACCTTACCCCGCTGGATTTCACCGATCATGCGATTGTTGGCGAAGGGGTATAGGAACTCGATAGCGTCAATATCGGCGCGGGAGGCTTCCCGCCCCAAGTCTTGCGTGTCGGATCGAATTCCGTACAGCAACGCAGTCGCCAGAGGCGTCTCCGGTGTGATGCCCGCCTCGATGAGGTATTCGACCAAAATCGTGGAGGTAGCCCCGTAACTGCTGCGGATATCCGTGAACTCAACGGTCCGCGTCAGTCGCCGGATGGGATGATGATCGATCACGATATCCGGCAGTACCCCCTCCGGTAGCGAATTGTTTCCCGTCCCAGGTTGTGTATCCACCATCGCCACCAGATCATATTTGTCGTACGCCAGTTCCGTGTAACACCGCAGGTTCAGCCCCAGATACTTGACGAGGGCCCGGTTCTCCCCCCGCCCGACCGCGCCACAACAAACGATCGAGCACTGAAGATTGCCCAGATTGTTCGCCAGCTTTCGAAGAGCGACCGCCGCCGCCAGGCTGTCAGGATCCGGGCTGTCCTGCATTCCGATCAACAGATAAGTCTTGCCGACCAGCAATTCGGTCAGCCTCTGCAGTTTCGATCCGGTCTTTTCTGCCGCTTTCATGCTTGGGATTGTACCGACAACAGGCCCTCGTGACCAGACCTTTGCCCCTACTTGCCTTTACGAAAAGGCCTCAACAGGCCCAGAAAAGCGGAGTCGTGCCAGGGTTTCTGCGCCGGAAACACCCCCTTCTCCACCGAGTCTACCTCTTCGATGGAGTAGAACGCCTGGGGATTGAAGGTCTTGACCAACTCGATTACCGTCCCGGCCTCCCGACGCGGCACGATCGTGAAAACAATCTGGACCGGTCCGTTGGCCCCCTGGCCGTCGATGGCGGTGACGCCGTACTGCCTGCCACGAAATTGTTCAACCAGATCCCGGGCAGGTTTGGGTGTGATCACCCGAATGAGCACCATCCCCAACGAAAGTCTCTCGGCGATCAGCAACCCGACAAAATTGCCCGTCGCAAATCCCCCTGCGTAGGCGATGTAGCAGACGGGGTTCGTGAGGTTCTGCATGATCTGCCCGATGACCAGGATCCAGATGAGCACCTCGAAGAAACCTGCGATCGGCGCCAGGTACTTGAAACCGCGAGCGACCAAGATCAGACGTACGGTGCCTACCGACACGTCGGTGATGCGAGCCAGAAAAATCAACAGGGGCAACACCACCCAGGAATACACCGGCGTATCGGGAAACAAAAACGCTATTACAGCCATCTTCTTCTTCGGAAATAGGCCACCATGATTGCGGCGATGATCAACATCAGCAGCAGAACCGCCGGATACCCCCATCGCCACTCGATTTCCGGCATATATCGGAAGTTCATTCCATATACGCCGGCGACGAAAGTCAAGGGGATGAAGATCGTCGCGATCATCGTCAGCACTTTCATGATCGCGTTGGTTCGATTGCTGACGCTGGAGAGGTACACGTCGAGCATCCCCGCGACAACGTCGCGGAAGCCTTCGATCGTGTCGATGATTTGGACCGTGTGATCGTATACATCGCGAAGGTAGATGCGGGTCTGACTGGAAATCAGGGGAGATTCGTCCCGCTGCATGGCGTTGATCAGTTCCCGCAAAGGCCAAACGGATCGGCGCAGCGACATCATCTCCCGCTTGAGGGCGTGGCTCTGACGCGGCAACCCCTCCGTCGGACGTTCGATCAATTCGTCCTCGCGCCCATCTATCTGCTCCCCGATCCTCTCCAGAATAACACAGTACCCGTCTACGATGGCGTCGATCAGCGAATAGGCCAGATAATCGGAGCCCATTTTGCGGACCCTGCCTTTGGCCAAACGGATTCAATCCCGGATCGGATTGAAGATGTCGCCCACGTTTTCCTGGAAGGAGATGACGAAATTGGAACCGAACACGATGCTGATCTGTTCGCTCTCAATCGCGTGATTCGCATAGTTATACGTGAGCATTTTGAGCACAATGTAGATGTAGTTGTCGTAGTTGTCGAACTTCGGACGTTGGCCTGCAGTAACA
>CAZLHW010000418.1:2162-2589 GCA_964559085.1 uncultured Acidobacteriota bacterium
CGCCTTGCCGATCTTCTCGATGATCGGAATGTCATCGATGCCGTCGATGTTGATCCAGGTGACGGTTTGGGTATCCTTGAACGCAAAGCATTCCTCGACTGTGGCTCCCTGCTTCTCCTGGAAAGTGCGTTCATCGTAGTCCATGTACGTGATACGAACGGCCTGCTCGCGTTTCTCGCCGATATGGACGAGAGTCCCCGGCGGCAGGCCGGACTTCTTCGCCCGCCGATTGAGGGCCGCGTTGCGTCGCTTGGACTTACCTCCCATTGCCTCAGTCCCCCAGCGGATTCTTCGTCGCGTCTCGATTCTCCATCGCGACGCGTAACGGCGCCGCCTGGCCGGCCTTATCCTGGCCCAGGTACACCGTGCGGTGCGGGAATGGGATTTCGATCCCAAGGAAGTCTCGAGCGTGATCCTCACCCATGCC
>CAZLHW010000418.1:2599-3952 GCA_964559085.1 uncultured Acidobacteriota bacterium
TCGAATCGTTTCATGAGTCGGCGCTTGAACTCGCGTCCGACGCTCCACTGCTTGATCGGTTTGGTCTTGGTCCTGGCGCGGATGACAACCGCGGAATCGGCGAACCGGTCCAAGCCGAGGATCTCAATGGGTTCGAGGATATCCTGTGCGTAGACCGGATCGTTGCGAAGGCTTTCATCGACCTGGCGGATCACGTTGATCACCTCGTCCACGTTTTCCCGATAGGCGACCCCGATGTCGAAGACATACCGCGACCAATCTTTCGTCATGTTGGTGACGATGTCGATCTTGCCGTTGCGAACATAATGCACGTTGCCCGCCAGGTCGCGAAGCACAACCATCCGCAGGTTCAGCCGTTCAACAAGGCCGCTCTTGCCCGCGATCTCGACCACGTCACCCACGCGGATCTCGTCGTCGAGCAAGATGAAGAACCCGCTGATGCCGTCCTGGACGAGGTGCTGGGCGCCGAAGCCGACGGCCACGCCCAGGACGCCGGCGGCCGCCAGGACCGGACCGATCTCGATCCGCAATTGCGACAGGATCATCAAGACTGCGACGGTGACAATCGTGGCGCTGAGAAGGTAACCGAGGACCGAACTGAGCGTGTCGGCCCGCTTCTTGTACTCCTCGTCCATCGCTTTTCGACGACCGAGGAAAGAAAACAGCCTCGCCGACGCCGCGCTGGAGAGGCGGATGCCGATGTACATGAAGACCAGGATGACCGCGATCCTCGCGCCGTGGGCGGCGAGCCATTTACCGACCAGGGAAGCGTACGTCGAAATGCTGCTATCCATTCGAAGACACTCCTTGCTGCGAATCCCTGCTTCAAACCGCCCCAGCGGCAATCAGCCGTCGTTGGGCTCGACCGGCGTCGTTGTCGGCGGTGCAACGACCGGCCCGGCAGCCGCGGCCTTGAGAAGCTCTTCAATCTGCTTCCGCTGCGCGGCCACCCCCGCGTTGAGCTCGGTGCCCTGTTGCTGAAGAGCCGCCCCGGGGCTGGCCTGGCGGCTGGCGCGGGCCAATGATTCCTGCGTCTTCTGCGCAAGCTCCAGGGCCTCGTCTCGTTCGTCGTGGGCCGCCGCGAGCTGCGACTGAAGCTGATCGCGGACCTTTTGAACAGCGATCAGTTCGTCCTTGAGCTTAGCGATCTCCTTGTCTGCCAGCGTGAGCGTGTGCTTCAGTTGTTGTACAACGGTTTTGGCCTCCCTCGCTTCCTGCTGCGCTTTCTCCACCGCGGCCTTGTCGCAACCGGCAAGAAAAGCGATGGAACAAAGAGTGAAGGAAAGAAAACAAATACCGGACAATGCACGACAGGCCACCCCTCGGTCCTTCACGCGTGGTCCCTGGGCGACC
>CAZLHW010000419.1:0-3948 GCA_964559085.1 uncultured Acidobacteriota bacterium
AAGAAGGGGTTGAAGGAGGGTTGTGGAGCGTCCCGACCGGAGCCGGAGATACCGGGGTGCGATCCCGTTCGCGATAGTCCGCCCCCGCAACCGAAATCCGGATGCTGTGGCCGGCCCTGAACACATGCGACATCGGCAGGAAGGCAAATAGGAGCCGTACAGGTTCGCCGGGTTTCAATGGCTGAGCGTCTTCCCTATGACTGCGATGATAGGGGAGACCGTAATTTTCATATTTGGGCCGGCTTGTCTTGCGGATCGAGGCTTTCAGTCGCGCATCCGTCACCTGCGTGACCGTTCCGTCCGCTGCAACATCTTCGAGGTAGACAAAAATATTCGCGTCGCTGCTGCTTGAAGAAATCCAGAGGTCGAGGATCGCATCGCCCGTAATTTCGGTGTCCGACTCGAGGGGCGCCGTTGTGAATCGCGGACCGCCATGCGCAACAGGGCAGGGGGGCGCCCCGGTCAGCATGCCTCCGGGCTGCCTGGCAAAGGTGGGGCAATCCACATCGTACCGTACCGTGAAGGTCGTCCTGGAACCGGAACCGACAGGCCCCAGGGGTTTCAGCTCGCCTCCGGCTGATGAATTGCCTGCCAGGAATAATTTTGTAACCTGCGTTCCTTCTATGGGCCAAGTCTTCGACGATCGCCACTCCGTTCCCATTGGCGCGTTGACCGTAAAATAGTGGATGGGATCCTGAGTAAGGATGCCGGTATTCACCCCCTTTAAATGTTGGTCAAAAAACCGATGCATCTCCGCCAACATGTCAAAGTCACCATTCTGACAGTGGCCCCACGGACCGATAACCACATGCCTGTCATTTTTCAGGTTGGCAAAAGTCACCATCCCTTGCGCGCGCAGATCGTCGCGCCATCCTCCCTGGATATAAATGGCTGTTCCCGAACGGTTGATTTGCGGCAAATAACTGGCGATGCTGCCTTCGTACCAGAACCTGCTGCCGACACCCGGCGCATAATCATCGCGGAATGGCATTGCGGACCACATCTGGGTAAGCACGGTGCTGCCCTGGTGTTCCTCCGCAGCCTGAAGCAGCAAAGTCTTTGCTTCATCCCCTTGCACCGGCGTACTGGCCATGTCCTGTTGAACGGTGCGCTCGGGTCCCGTCCCCCAGTTTGCATAGATGCCGCCGCGCCAGAAGCCGTCGTACTTTTCCCAGGAGAAGCAACCAGCCCAAGCGGCTTTCAGGTGCGGATTCGCCGCTGTGACTGCGTGCATGGATGCATCGCCGGTATTCGAACAGCCGTAGACGCCGACCGCGCCCGTGGACCAAGGCTGGGAGGCCAGCCAATCGATCACCTCATAGGCATCATAAGCTTCGGAGCGATCATTATATCCACGGCGTTTCCCGAACGAGGGCCCATGGCCGCGCCGCGCCACCTGAGCCACCACATAGCCGTGGCCGGCCAGATTCGGCACCGCCCCGTACCCGCCCGGCATCGTATCTGTGGCGTTTAATGTGCGGATCCCGGGCGCTGCAATTGCCAGTGCATGCTGAAAAAGAACGGGGAATCGTCCTTCGACGGGTTTCCCGTTTTGGGAAGGGCGCGTAATGCTGATTGCAAGGCGCACCCCGTCACGCATAGGCAGGTACTGCGAATGCGTCACGGTTTCGGAATAAAGAGGCGTTGGATGGTAGCGTCCGAATGAAGACACCGGAGATGCGGTCGGACGCGTTACCTTTGTTTCGGCGCCAAGCGTGCAAAGAGCAAGCACTGCGCATAGGCAGATTCTGCGATTGGAATACATGCTGTCTCCAAACCCGGTCTGGGTTTTCCAGAAATGCGGATTGTTGCTATTTTTCTTCTGGTTTCCATGGTCTTGCGCTTCAAATCGGCGCCTAAGGCCTCGGTCCGTACTGGGGGAGCGTCCCGCCGACCTCATAGGCGCCAAGGTCCGGAGCCCTCCCGGTAAAATCATCATTAATATTGGGAAGCCGAACGCCTGCATCCACGGCCACGGAATTCGGTAGGAGCCGAAAATCAAAATCGCCCGGCTGCACTCGCGGCGGAAACGTGTTGTGATTATCCGTGTGAGAAGAACCCATGAAGTAGGCGGCTCCCAAACCTGTAAATGCGGGGGCCTGTTTGGGACCCGTATAGCCTCCGGGATAGACATGATACACTCGGCCGCCGGCAAACGGCTTCGGCTCGGCACGGGTTCTCACGGTGACCCGGTATTCGTTTCTCCCGTCGATGCCGTCTGGATCCGCAAGGACAAACCGGCATTCGTACTCCGTGCCGGGTTCCAGATCGAAGATGCTCCCTGCGAACATATTGGGTGCAATGTACGCCATCGGACCGCTCACTGTCGGCTCATTCTGCAGCCGCAGCAGCGGAAGACCCTGCTTCCATGAAAGACCGCTTTTGTGCCGGTAAAAAGCGGCGACCGCGGCATTCCGGTTATCATCGCCTTCAATATGCCATTCGAACCCGAGCGAAATCAGCGTTGGAGGTTCCACGATGAATTCTTTGGAAACGACCCTGTCGCCGGCTTCCAGAGCGTGTGCAAACCATGGCGCCCACAAAAGGGTTAGAGCCATTTTGTATACTGTACGTATGCCCATGAGTCAGACCTGTCTTCTTTTGATGTCTTGAAGCTTTTGCGGACTCAGCGTCCTCGCCCTACCGCCTTCGATCGACATAATAACGCATATAATATTCCATATGCATGCAGATTGCATTTCTATTTTTTGCATGCTGCGGCATTGCCATCACACTGTTGGCAAGGATGCGTACAGCTTTCGGAGGCAGCTATCTTCCCGTTATAGAACTTTTGATAGGACTTACTTGCCTGAATGCCCTTATGGTTCTCTTTTTGTTCCGGAAGCGCCGTAAGTTCGCCCCGGTACCGGCTTCCATGTTTCCGTAAGCTGGTTGAGGAAGGGGGGTCGGCACGAAGCGACGCCCCTATCTCACTCTTTTCGCGGATAGGCTGGATATCAGGTCAACGGAAAGTCCGGATAAAGTTTTCGAAAGCAGTCCTCACAAATGCCGTGGCTGAAGTCTGCTTCGGTATGGGCAGAAATGTATTCTTCCACCATTTGCCAGGATCCGGCATCGTTACGCACCTTTTTGCACGATGAGCAGATCGGGATCATGCCCTTCAGCGTTTTGATATTGGCGAGGGCATCCTGAAGACTCGCAATCAGCAGGTTTTTCTCTTCTTCGGCCCGCATGCGTTCGGTAATGTCTCTGGAGATGATGACATGCCCCGCTGTCTGTCCGGATCGTTCTGTCAGCGTGGAAACCACAATTTCCGCGGGGATGGCACGGCCGTTGCTCGCCATCAGCGAACCTCTGAATTGACCGGCGACGATGGCGGCCGAATCCTTCCCTGCGCGGAGCAGCCCGACAGATTGGCCGGTTGTCAGGAAAGCGCCGGAGCCCTCAATTTTCAGCACACGATCAATTGGCTGCGCGAGCAGATCGGCCTCCGTATAACCCAGGTTGCGGGTAGTGGCGCCGTTTATGGCCGAAATCCGGCCGTGGGCATCCGTAAGAATCAGCATATCCGACATGGTCGCAATTATCTTGTTGGCCGCCATGGCGGGGCTGAGTTCGAAGAGGTCAAAACGCCAGATTGCCAGTCCGATCAGTATTTCCTGTATGGCAGCGCCGAACACCGTCATGTCGGGTATAGCCCGTCCTGTCATTACAGGAAGCGCACCGGAAATCACGCTCAATATACTGGGGATGAGGCATCCCAGCGCTACATAGGCAGCCTGTTTCTTCACACGGGGATGCTTTTGGCGAAAATAGTATACAGAGGCAATGATGGAACTGGCATATCCGTAAGCCACAACAAGCAGAAAAAAAAGCGCGATGAACGGATTGGATGAACTGCTGATTGTGGAATATCCCCAGGGCTGCTTTACCCCGACTTTGACAACTGGGGGGGGTAGGGTTCCGGTAAGTTATTGAAAACATTAG
>CAZLHW010000420.1:0-3915 GCA_964559085.1 uncultured Acidobacteriota bacterium
AGATCTTGCCCGGCCGCTCCTTGACTGGACAAATCCCCAGAAAGCGATCAAACAAAACCTCAACGTGCTCTTGGCCATGCTTGCAAACGCCGCCGTGGTAGCCGCCGCTTTCTTTTTCGTTAAGACTCTGATCGAAATACGGCTTCCGGGAAGCCTTATTCTACTGATACTATGCGCCGCCATTCTATTGCCGGCCGCCGCCGGCTATCTGGCTCTCCTCCGGTTTGCCGAAAAGCGGTATCGGGAAATTGAATGATTCGAGATTCATTCATTGAAAGGTGGTTCTTTATGATTCCGAATCTCGAATTTCGAATCTCGAATTTATTTATGGGTGCTCAATCATGCGACTGATGATCAGCGTGTTGTCCGCAGAAGAGGCGCGGGAGGCAATCGAGGGGGGCGCGCACATTCTGGATGTTAAGAATCCGGCCGAGGGTTCTCTTGGAGCCCAATCCCCTTCCGTGATTCGCGATATCCAAAAAATCGCAGCGGGTCGATTGCAGGTCAGCGTGGCCATCGGAGACATGCCCAATCTTCCGGGAACGGCCGCTCTGGCCGCACTGGGAGCCGCCTGTTGCGGCGCGGATTATATCAAAGTGGGATTGATGGGCCTCCGCGACCAGACTCAAGCGGTAACGCTGCTCCGCGAGGTGCGCCGCGCCGTCCGTGAATTCTCCACATCGGTCATTGCCGCACTCTATGCGGATCACGAACGCGCAGACACCTTGCCGCCGCAATGCCTGCCCGATATTGCGGCCCGGGCAGGCGTTGCGGGCTGCCTCCTGGACACAGCCGTAAAAGACGGCCGCAGACTGCCGGAATTCATCCCATGGGCCGCGCTGGAGCAGCTTGTTGAGAAAGCGCATAGCCGAGGCCTTCTGGCCGGGCTGGCCGGTTCGCTGCGCAGGGAAGATCTGCCCGCTGTCCGAAATCTCGGCGCGGATATTGTGGGGGTACGCTCCGCTGCGTGTCGCGACAACCGGCGGATGGGCCCCCTTGAAGCCTCGCGCGTTCTTGAGCTTCATCGGATTCTGGTTCCTTTTGTATGACCGGTTTCCAGCAATTCCCTCAGCCGCAGAGGATGGAGTCCGTTGATCACCCATGTGTCCAGCGACTCCGAGTTCAGGAAGCTGGGCAGGTACTCATCCACGCCCCCGTCATACCCGCTAAGGCGCGCCGGAGTTATTTCGTTTATAAGGCGGGGGGAACCCGCTTTTGGTTCTTCCCGGCGCAGCACACCGTCCACATCTTTCAAGAGCACCAGCCTCCGGCAATGCGCGGTTCGCGCGATCCAGGCAGCTATCGTGTCCGATGTGACCTGCCAGGAATGCGGCAACGGATCCTCTCTCCAGACCAAGGCGGAGGGCAACAGGATTGCAGCGTTCCCCGACTCCGCCGCATCCATGGCGCAGGACAAATCGTCTGTCACAAGGCTTCCTGAAATCAGATCACCCAGCAGGCATCCGTACTGGTCCATAGCCAGAAGCGCCATGCGGTGCGCCGTGGTCTCGTCCAGTTTGAAGCGCGCATACGCCTGGCGAACTTCATCGGCGAAGCGGCCGCCTCCAGGCACAATCAGCAGCCGGAAGCGCTCACGCAAGCCCGCTATTTCGCGGCACAGTAAATCCAACCCGGAGCCACGGCTCAGGCTGCCGCCGATTTTCAAGACCGCATTCAGATTCATAGGGCACCGGCCTTTAACTTCATGGCGAGGAGATGGGCTGCGGCCACACTGGGAATCACGGCCAGCTGCTTTCGGTCCGGTGCCAGGGGGGGGGTCTGCACTTTCAAACCCAGATTTCTTGCAGCGGCCTGTCCCAGGAAAGCCCCGATGCCCACGGCAAAGACGGGGAATCCGCGAAGTTGAGGCAATCGCGAAAGAACTTGTCCGATTCCCTCGCAAATCTGGAAGACTTGTCGGGCATGTATGAATTCGGCCATTGCATCGATCTCGGCCGCAGTCAGCATTTCTGCATCCGCGCAAACAAGACGGGCCAGACGCCGGCGCGCCGAATCCAACGTCGGCAGCTTTCCATCCGGCGTGCCGCAGTCGTAATCCCGGGGATTGACGTGCCCCAGGATCAGATGGACATCCCCGCTGATGGCAAAATATTCCGAAGCAACACGGCACTCTCTCCCGGCCACAGGCACCGATTGCACAATGGCAGCCAGGTTGGTGCGCAAAGCGCCTGTAAAAACAAGTTCACCGGAGCAAAGGCGCTCCAGATCCGTACGGCCGACAACACATACTTGCCCTTCAACAACCGGCAGAATATCCGTGGTCGTGCTCCCTACATCCACCAGCAGACAATTCGGGCATTGTCCGGAAAACCATAATGCGGAGGCAAGCCAGTTCGTCGCCGCAAAATCCAGCGGCCGGGCTTGCGCCTCATCCAGCCGCCCGAAATCACCGTTTATGTCCAGCACATAGCCCGGTATTTCGGGAAAGGCGGACCGGACGCTTTCCAGAACAAACAGCACGCCTTCGCGCTTGGTTGAAAAAACATCGGAAAGCTCCGCGGTCATTGTGATTGCCGCAGCGCGGGGCAACGCATCCGAAACAACACGGGAATAAACCGAACGCAACACTTCCCGCAGCCGGTCTTTTTCCCGCCAGATTTCAAACGGCTGTGAGGCCACGCGCACGGGCTGCGTCACGGCTGCGTCCGGCATCACGCAGGCGGCCTTTATATTGGCTCCGCCGATATCCCAGCCGAGGATGGGATTCACGACAGGACTTCCATCCTGAGCCGGGTTTCAATGTCCGATTTGCTCAGATTGTAGATTGCATCGATAAAGGCTAATTGAAAACTCGCCGGGCCGGCAGACCGCTCGGCCGCAATTTCGCCCGCAATACCCATAAGCGCCATGGCATTTGCGGCCGCGTGCAGCCGCGAGGGATTTACGGCAGCAAAAGCAGCCGTAATTGCCGAAGCCACGCAACCCATTCCCGTGATTAGCGGCATGATGGGATCGCCGTTCATGATTTTGATGGTCACCTCCTTCTCAATAATGAGATCGACGGCGCCGCTGACGGAGACGACGCAAGCACCGCGTTCAGAGAGAGCCCGCGCCGCCCCGACCGTCTCTTCCGGTGTGTGCCGGCTGTCCACTCCTTTCGTGCCTTTTTCATCCAGAACAAGCGAGCGGATTTCCGAAGCATTGCCGCGAATGATGGACGGCGGCGCTTGCTGAATCAGCTGCTGCGCCGTGCGGGTGCGAAATTGCGTGGCGCCGCTGCCGACCGGATCCAGGACAATCGGGATTCCGGTTCGAACCGCCGTCCGCCCCGCCTTCACCATCGATGCGATCCACGGGACGCTCAGTGTTCCCAGGTTGAGGACAAGGGCCTGCGCAATCGACGTCATCTCCGCAACCTCCTCCGGAGCATGGGCCATCACGGGGGAAGCTCCTACGGCGAGCAGCACATTGGCGGTAAAATTCATTACCACATAGTTGGTGATGTTGTGAATCAGCGGCGCGGCTGCGCGGATCTTTTCCAAATCTTGCCAGAGCATCGAGAACTCCTTGAAATTCAGCATCACCGGAAGGCGGCGCCGACTCCCGCGGGATGCATTTTAGTATGCCCGCAGGCGCAGATTCCAGGTAGCCGGATCATCCTTTTCGACCTGAACCGAACCCTCCAGGGGAATGCAATCCGGAAGCACACCCTCGATGCAGGCGGCCCACATTGCCTGCGCAAGGTTCGCGCGCGCCACCTGTCGAAGTCCGATATAGGATGTTGTCAGACGAGGATTAATCTCAATCAGCGTAGCATCCTCCTCCCCCAACACCACATCCACCCCGACATAGCCATTCAGGCCGGGAATCAGTCGGACAGCCCGGCATGCAAGGTCCAGCGCGCGCTCGCGGGACGGAGGAAGGAACGGCCACTGGCTGCCCTTATATTGGACT
>CAZLHW010000421.1:0-3913 GCA_964559085.1 uncultured Acidobacteriota bacterium
CCGTTCAAACGCCCTGGAGACCAGCGATTGAAAAATCATGATGATATAGCCGGTCTGGGAAATCGTTTCACCCAGTACACGACGCGAGCCGCTCGCATCCGAAGCGGCAAACAATCCTGCGAGCGTTCTCCCCAGAAAACTCTCCAGGGTTCGCTAGACTCGGGCCGTATCAAGGCTTGCATCGATATACAGCGCGCATAGATTGAAAAAGGACCAGAAAGGAAGCCAGAAGAACAATCCCAGCAGGACAAGAAACAGGGAGAATTTGAGATCGCGAAGCGCAATGCCAATTTCGCTGAACTTTTGACCGAGGGTTGCGCCCTCGATGTCTCTTTCCGGCTCCTTGTAAAAAAATAGGGTAATCAGCAGCATCAGCGTTATGCACACGGCTCCGGCTATGAATGCATGATTCCATGAAATTGCCCGAAGATTGCCCATGATCATCGGTCCGAAGGAACCGCCCACGTTCACCATCTGATAGAAGATGCCGAAGCCGAGAGACTTGTTGGTGCCGTCCGTGACGGCGCGCACGGTGCCGGCAATGAGCGGTTTGAAGATGCCGGCAGCCAGGCCGATGGACAGCATCGTGAGCGCGATTCCTGAAAAGGATCTTGTCGCAATAAGCAATAGAATGGACGGCAGATACGCCAGATAGGAGACGAGCAGGACTTTTTTAACCCCGAACCGCTCCGCGAAACTTCCCGAGATAACCGGAATGCCATAGGATATGAATAAAAAGATGCTCTGAACGACGCCCAGCTGCGCCTGCGTAAAGCCCAGAGACGCCATGTAAATGCCAAAGCCGAAGTAGACGCCGTAGTACGCAAACCGCTCCAGGACTTCAATGGTGTTGGCTATCCAGAATACGCGCGGGAAAGGGGTTCGTTTGCTCCTTCCTGTATCCATGCCGTGCTCCTTTGCCTCAAGTTCTCGCTCGCTGATGCTGCCGATTAAGATACGATGGGGTGCCTCGATGTCGGCCCCGCAGTCGGCAGGCGGATTATACACCCGGCGGGAGCCATTGGATTCCGCGCCTCTCCAAATTGCAGGAACTGCTTTTATATTCGGCCTGAAGGCGTATGCTTATGTTTTTGTTTTTAACCTTATAGCGCCTCAGAACCGGACTTTATGCTGCGCAGATACATTCCGTATTACACAACTCTGTTGAAGCTGGCCATGCCTTTGGTGCTCACGCAGGCCGGGCAGATGTCGGTCCAGTTGATCGACAACGCCATGGTCGGACGTTTCGGCACAGCCGAACTTGCAGCCTCTTCTTTTGCAAACAGCATTTACGTGGTGATTATGCTGTTCGGGCTGGGTGTCTGTCTCGGCATCACGCCTCTGGTGGGACGCGCGCGCGGCGCGAACGAAGACCGACTTGTAGCAACCATCATGAAGAGCGGCTTCGCTCTGTCGGCGATTCTGATCCCCGCGATTACACTCCTGGCGGGGTCCATGATCTGGATTATGCCCTATATGGGGCAAACCGAAGAGGTGGTCCGTCTTGCGATTCCCTACTACAAGACTCTTGTTGTAGCCCTCATTCCATTCCTTCTCTTCACGCTGCTGAAACAGATTGGGGAAGGCGTGGGGAATACGGTTGTGGAAATGGCGGCCACCATTGCGGCGAACCTGCTCAATGTAGTTCTGAATTATATTTTTATCTTCGGGAAACTGGGATTCCCTGCAATGGGCCTGCTTGGAGCCGGCTATGCCACTCTGATTTCCCGCGTCGCAATGCCACTGATACTGTATGCTGGCTTCTGGTATCTCAAACCCATCCGGCACTACTTTCTATTGATGCGAAAGGCCAAAGCCACTCTTCCAAGCGTTGCCAATATCTTCCGCGTCGGACTCCCCATTGCCGCGCAGCTGGTCCTCGAAGTTTCGGCTTTTACAGTAAGCTCCATCATGATGGGATGGCTGGGCAATGTTCCTCTGGCTTCCCACCAGATCGCCATGGGATTGGCCAGCTTCACTTTTATGATCGCCAATGGTGTGGCTAGGGGAACGACGATCCGTGTCAGCTTTTTGTGCGGCGCGCGTGATTGCGCGAGCACGGAAAGGGCATCCTACTCTGCGGTACAACTTGTTGTCGCTTTTATGGGGCTTTGCGGCCTGGCCTTCCTGCTGTTGCGCCATCAACTGCCCTATCTCTTTACAACAGATGCCGCCGTCATAAAACAATCGGCATCCCTTATCCTTGTTGCCGCGCTCTTTGAGCTCTTTGACGGCCTTCAGGTTGTCTGTCTCGGCATTTTGCGGGGACTTGCCGACGTGAAGGCTCCCATGTTCATTGCAGGATTCTCCTACATAGTCGTCGGGTTGACGGTCAGCTACCTGTGCGCCTTTGTTCTCCATATGGGGCCCGAAGGGATCTGGTATGGTTTTCTTGCCGGACTGGCGGCCGCGGGGGTTCTGCTGGCACTGCGCATTCGCCATAATTACAATACCATGATTCATAATTCGAGATTGGAGATGCGAGATTGATGCAGAAGGAGTTTGTCCCCCGATTGCCGGCGTTGTGAGCACCTGTAAGGTGCGCGGCAGAGTAGCCCGGGCTGAAGGATGCGAAGCATCCGCAGGCCTGGGTTGTCGGCCAACAGATCCCTCAGACCTGAAAGGGCGGAGCAGCCTGCACCGCCCCTTTCGGGGCTTGCAACCATGGCGCCCACTCCCCAGGGCTCAGGAGCCTCGCGGCGCTCGGCTCTTTCACCCCGGGCTGCGCTGCCACGCGGTCGCTCCGACGCTATCAGAATTCTTCGAGACCAAGGAAATGCCCGGCGGCCGGCTCGCGGCGAACGGGTCGCAGAGGCACATCGCCTATGCCTGCGGCCGGTGGGCCAATGACGGGCAAACCTCCTTACAGATCGAGCACGTCGCGAACCTTGCGAACCAGGCTTTCGAGCGTAAACGGTTTTTGCAGAAAAGCGACACCGGAATCGAGTATGCCGTGATGCGAGATGGCATCATCGGTATATCCGGATATAAAAAGGGCTTTTATTTTGGGCCGCATCTCCTGGATGCGCGACACCAGCGCTTTGCCTCCCATTCCGGGCATGACGACGTCCGTCAGCACAAGATGGATTTCCGACGCATACTCCCGACTAACCCGAAGCGCTTCCGCGCCATCGGTTGCCTCGAGTACATTGTAGCCGCGATCGCGCAGAATGCGGCCCGCAAGCGCACGGACAGCGGCTTCATCTTCGACCAGGAGCACGGTTTCCATCCCCTTAAGATCGGAATGTGGTTTGCTTTCCGTCGCGAGATCAGAGGTCGCCCCTTCGGCTTGGGGGAAGTAGATCTTGATGGTTGTTCCTTTCCCGACTTCACTGGAAAGAGAGATAAAGCCGCCGCTTTGTTTTACGATGCCGTAAACGGTGGACAACCCTAATCCCGTCCCTTTCCCCTTGGCTTTTGTGGTAAAAAAGGGCTCAAAAGCGTGCGCCTGCGTTGCCGCATCCATCCCTATTCCGTTGTCGCGGATGGTCAGCAGGATGTAAGGTCCGGGTTTGATCATCCCGGGATCCCCGCCATAGGATTGTTCGAAAACCGCGCCGCCGGTCTCAATAGAAACCTTTCCGCCGTTTGGCATCGCATCTCTTGCGTTGACGACAAGGTTCATAACGACCTGCTGGACTTTTGCCGGATCGGCGTTGATCATGGCAGGTTTTTTCCGTGCATCGAAAACAATTTCGATATCCTCTCCGATCATGCGCCGCAGCATCGAACTCATATCGGTGATGATCTGATTCAGATCAATGATCTCAGGCTGCAGGATTTGTTTGCGCCCGAAATCGAGGAGCTGCGAGGTGAGCGCCGCCGCCCGCCGGCCCGCGTCCCGGATCTGCTCCAGTTCATCCCGCAGCGGCTCTCCCGGCTTCACATCATCCAGAAGCAGCTCCGTATACCC
>CAZLHW010000422.1:0-3894 GCA_964559085.1 uncultured Acidobacteriota bacterium
TTTGAGACCCTGGAGGAGATGGAAGAAAACGCGTCAAAAAAGATTCCAAATATCGGAATCGGAAATCACTGCACCAATATCAACGCCATAATCGACAAGGACGTGCGGATCGGAGATAACGTTTCGATCATCAATGCGCATAACCTGCAGGAAAAGGACGACGAAAACTATTACATCCGCGATGGATTCATCGTCATTCCGAAAAACGCCTGGATTCGCAGCGGCACCGTAATATGAGGCCGGCGCCATGAGGAAATTGCTTGCCGGCGCCCATATGTCCATCGCCGGAGGTTTGCACAAGGCCTTCGACCGCGGACTTCAGGTGCAGTGCAACACCATCCAGATCTTCCTCAAGAACAGCAATCGGTGGGAGGCGAAAGTTCTGACGGAAGAGGACTGCATCTTGTTTCGGAAGGCGCAGCGAGAAAGCGGCATCTCCCCTGTACTTGCGCATGACAGCTATCTGATCAACCTGGCATCTCCGGACCCGGCCCTATACCGGAAATCGCTGGAGGCTTTTGTCGGGGAAATGGATCGCGCCAACCGTCTGGGAGTCCCCTATCTTGTGCTCCATCCCGGTGCGCACACAGGCGAAGGCGTCGCTGCCGGCATCCGCAGAATCGCCGGGGCGCTGAACGTTGCGCTGAGACGGGTGCCCCCTCCCCTCACTATTCTGCTGGAAAATACCGCGGGGCAGGGGAGCAGCCTCGGCCGTCGATTTGAAGAGTTGGCCGCCATACTGGACCGGATAGAAGAGAAGGACCGCGTCGGATTCTGCCTCGATACGTGCCACGCCTTTGCGGCCGGGTATGATATGCGCACAGAGGATGGTTATAGCCGGACGCTGCGCGACTTCGACCGCCTGATCGGCATCGAGAAGATCCGAGCCTTTCATGTCAACGACAGCAAGAAGGATCTCGGCTCCCGTGTGGATCGCCACTGCCACATTGGAGAGGGTCTCCTCGGGCTCAGTGCCTTCCGTCTGCTGGTGAACGACGCGCGTTTTGCCGCAATCCCCAAAATCCTCGAAACCCCGAAGGGCGAAGGATCCCGCGAAGACCGGCGCAACCTTGCAACACTCAGAAGACTGATTCGAGATTAAAGATTCGAGATTCGAAATTAAAAAACCGAAAGGCAAGACTTTATCCTTCCGCTTTCCTTAATCTCGAATCTCCAATTTCGAATCTCGAATTCTGCTATGCCGGTATCCATACAGGAAGTACACAGCCAGGCCGATCGCCAGCCAGATCCCGAAACGCTCCCATGCCTGCCGCGGCAACCCTTGCATGATAAACAGGCAGGCCGCCGCGCTAAGCAGGGACACCGGCCATACGAAGGGTACCTTGAAAGACCTGGGACGGTCGGGGTCCTTGTACCGGAGAACGAGCACGCCGATCGATACCAGGGCGAATGCAAACAGCGTCCCGATATTGGTGAGATCGTACGTTTCCGCCGCATCGCCGATCGATGCGGCCAACGCTACGCCGAGACCCGTGATCCATGTGGTCACATAGGGGACCCGGCGCACCGGATCCACGCGTGCGGCCCACTGCGGCAGCAGTCCGTCCCGCGCCATGGCGAAAAAGATGCGCGGCTGACCGTATTGGAAGACCAGCAGCACGGCGGACATCGAGATCGCGGCTCCCAGAGCCACGACCCAACCTGCTCCGGCGTATCCGGAAATCTGCAGCGCATGCGACAAGGGATCGGCAACCGCCAGACCCGTATATGAGACCATGCCTGTCAGCACGGCTCCCACAATGATGTAAATCAACGTGCAGATCGCCAAACCGCCGAGAATGCCGATGGGCAGGTTTTTCTGAGGATTGCGGGTTTCTTCGGCGGCTGTGGAAATGGCGTCAAACCCGATGTAAGCAAAAAAGACTATGGCGGCGCCCTGGTGAATGCCGGTGAATCCGTTGGGCATGAAGGGATGGTAGTTTTTCAAATCAAGGTGAGTCAGGCCCGCCACAACAAAGAGACCAAGGGCCAGCAGCTTGATTCCGACAATGATGTTATTGGCCGTTGCGCTTTCTCTGGCGCCCCGAAGCAGCAACCCTGTGATCAGCAGGACGATGCCGAAGGCCGGGAGGTTGACTAGTACGGGGATACCGAAAAGGTGCGGTGCGGTTTCAATGAGCCTGTGAATGACGGGGTCGGGGCTAAGCAAGGCGGTGCGATAGCCTGTAGTGATCCATGCCGGCAAATGAATGCCGGCGCCTCTGAGAAGCGTGTTGAAGTAGTCGCCCCAGGAGATCGCAACGGCGATATTTCCAACGGCATATTCCAGGATGAGGTCCCAGCCTATGATCCAGGCTGCAAGTTCGCCGAGCGTGGCGTAGGAGTAGCCATAGGCGCTGCCGGCCTGAGGCATCATCGATGCCAGTTCGGCGTAGCAGAGCCCGGCCAGCGCACAGGCGGCGCCAAGCAGCAGAAATGAAAAAATCAGAGCGGGTCCGGCGCCGGCGCGGATGACATTGCCGGCCGCATCCGTTTGACCCGCCGCCGCCGTCCCGATCGCGCCGAATATTCCGGCGCCTATCACGGCTCCAACCGCCAGCATGATGAGGTCTGCGGCGCCGAGAGTCCTTTTCAATGCGTGCGTCGACCCGCAGTCCGTCGGCAGATCCGAAATGGGCTTGCGTTTGAATAGTTGCACGCGCGTGTCCCTCGGCCGTCGGTCGTTAGGGATCCCTTGAGGAATGCCTGTCGACTCTGCGCTAAAGCGTTTTCAGTTTCGCAAACCTCTCGATAAGCGACTTCTTCCCTACACGGCTGAAGGCGATCGTAAGCTTGATGTCGTTTCCGGAGCGTTCCCGGTTGAGAATAATGCCGTCGCCAAACTGATCGTGTCGGACGCGCATGCCTGCCTTGAGCGCCGGCCCGTTCCCGGCCCCGGTCTTCTCTGAGGCGGAAGCTCTTTCTTTCTGCTGAATGTACGCCTTGAGCTCGGCAATTGTTTTCGGCTGCGGAACGGATGCCGACGCTTCCCGAGTCCTGGACTGCGTCACTGCAAAATCCGATCTTCTCTCGTATTGTTCGAAAGACTCATGAAACTGGTCCCGGTAGCGGGGCCTTTGATCGAAATATTCCGGCTCCTCGAGCCCTTCAATCAGCTCCGGCGGCATTTCTTTCAGAAAACGCGACATTTGCGCGGGAAAACCGGCGTCCGGCCCATAGTTTTTGCGAAACGGCGTCCATGTGACAAAGAGCTTTTGCCGCGCGCGGGTGATGCCCACATAACAAAGGCGTCTTTCCTCCTCGAGATCTTCCCTGGCGTCCATGGATTGGGAGTGCGGGAAGAGTCCCTCCTCCATGCCGGCCAGGAAAACAACATCGAACTCCAGGCCCTTGGCGCTGTGCAGCGTCATGAGCGCCACCCGCGCGTTGGGATCAAGGTGATCCAATTCCGAGGCGAGGGATGCGCGGTCTAGAAAATCGGCGATGGTTTCTCCGCGCTCTTCCGATTCGGCTGCGGCGCGAATCAACTCATCGATATTCGCGCTCCGGTTTTCAGCTTCCGCCGCCGTCTCCTGTTTCTGGAGCATTTCTTTGTACTGGGTATCCTTCACAATTGTTTCCAAAAGCTGCGCGATCGGAGCTGTCGCCTGCAACGCAGTCCATTTATCGATCAGTTCCAGGAACTGCAGCAGCGCCCGACGGACCCGGTTCGGAATCCGGGAGTCCTGCGCTTTTTCACGCAAGATCTGAAGTATTGGAACGCCCTGACTCAGTGCGGCCTCGGTGAGCATGTCCATGGTCGCTATTCCGATTCCCCGTGCAGGCGTGTTGAGAATTCGAAGCAGGGCGACATCGTCTTCCGGATTGAAAACGACGCGGAGGTAGGCGAGGAGGTCCTTGACCTCGGCGCGGTCGTAGAACTTGATGCCGCCG
>CAZLHW010000423.1:0-2434 GCA_964559085.1 uncultured Acidobacteriota bacterium
GACGCTGTGGAAGTATCCCGCCTCGCTGAGCAGCTCGCGGCCCCAGTGCACCATCGGCTCGACGTACTCGTAGCCCAGTTGGGCCGCCTTCTCGACGCCCCACTCGAAAGATTTGTCCGCGTGCCGGACAAATTCCATGTTCACTCCGATCCCGATCTTGCCCATTTTCGTCACTCCTTTACAGAACGACCCCTATCCCACCGGCCACCAGCGCATAGCCAGAAACGCCAGCGATATGCCGGCGATCAACCACATCGCTCCACGAATCTCCCTGAATCGGCCCCGAACGACCTTCAAAACGACGAACGATACGAATCCCAGCGCCAGACCCAGGCTGATCTGATAGCTCGCCGCGATCATCACCACGATAATCAACGAGGGAATCAGCTCATCGGCCTTGCGGAGATTGATCTTTCGGGCCTCCTTCATCATGAAGTACCCCACTACGATCAAGGCCGGCGCGGTTGCATAGCCAGGCACGATTGCAATCACCGGGACGAAGAACATCGCCAGGAGAAAGAGTACCCCGGTCACCACGGCGGTAAAGCCCGTCCGACCGCCCTGCTCGATGCCGGCGGCGGACTCGACGTAGGACGTAGTCGGCGAAGTCCCCACCACAGCTCCGCTCATCGGCGCGACCGCATCGATGCCGAGCAGGCGATCCAGGCCGCGGATCTGGCCGCGCTCGTCACGCATGCCTGCCTTCTCGCAACAGGCGACCAGCGTGCCGATGCTGTCAAACAGGTCGATGAACATCAGGGTGAAGATGCTGCCCCAGAGGCTGATCTTCATTGCGCCGACGATATCCAGGTGCAAGGCGACCTTGTACACGGGCCAGTCGAGCGACACCCAACCAGCGGGCTTATTCACATAGCCAAGCAACCCCGCCGTGATGGTCGCTACGAAGATGCCGATCAGCAGAGAGCCTTTGACCCGAAGCGCACTGAGCGCGATCATCACCGCCAATCCGAGCAGGCCGATCCAGACCGTCGCTTGCCTGACATCGCCAAATGCGAACAACGTCTTTTCATCCCGCAGGATCAAGCCCAGATTGCCCAGGCCGATGAAGGCGATGAATAGGCCGATGCCCACGGCGATGGCTGCGATCAGACCCTGTGGAATCGCTTCGACGAGCTTCTTTCGCAGACCGATCAACGTCAAGATCAGAAACACCAGGCCCGAAATGAAGACCGCCCCCAGGGCAGTCTGCCAACTGACCTGCTCCCGCGCCACGAGCGTGTAGGCG
Source organism: uncultured Acidobacteriota bacterium (assembly GCA_964559085.1). GTDB lineage: Bacteria > Acidobacteriota > UBA6911 > UBA6911 > UBA6911 > UBA6911. The sequence continues at coordinate 1,247 of CAZLHW010000423.1, forward strand.
AAAAAGCTGTTGAGCCCCATGCCGGGGGCCATAGCGATGGGAGCCTTACCGAAAAGCCCGGCGGCGATTGTCGCAATGGCGCTGACCAGGCACGTCACGGCGATCTGGGCGTTCTTGTCCATGCCGGCGTCGCCCAGGATGTTCGGGTTCACGAAAATGATATAGGCCATGGTCAGGAAGGTCGTGACTCCGGCCACCGTCTCGGTCCGCAGATTTGTGCGATGCTTCTCGAATTTGAAGCGGTCTTTCAGCATTCCGCGTCCTCATTTTCCCAGATTTTCGAGAACCTCGACCACCAGTCGCACCGCGTTCTTGGCCGCCAGGGCATAGAATTTCTGCTTGTCCACAACCGCGCTGGGGTCGGCCTTGTCGGCGATGCTGCGAAGGACCAGGCACCCGATGCCGCGTTGATGACAGATCTGCGCGACGGCCGCCCCTTCCATATCCACCACATCGGCACCAAACATCTCCGCCAGTTTGCGACTCTGGGTTTGGGACGCCACGAAGGTGTCGCCTGTGACGAGCGTCCCGACGACAACCCGTGGGGGGCGTTGGCCGTTGAAATGGTCGATCGGGTCGAAGGTCGTTGTGCCCGCCGCGTGTCGGGCGGCGGCCAACAGGTCGGGGTCGGCGGGGAAAAACGTGGGGTTCGTCTCCTCCGTCAGGCGATTTCTCACACCACCCGGCTCCAGTCCCACCGGTCCGATGTAGCCCATGTCGTGATGAGCGGTCCGTCTGGCGACGACGATGTCCCCCGGCTCCAGATTGGGATCGATGGCCCCCGCGATTCCCGTGAGCACCACCCGCGTCGGTTGGAAATGCTCGATCAGGAGGGTGGCCACCATGGCCGCATTGACTTTTCCGACACCCGTCCAGGCGACGACGACAGACCGGCCCGCGATCCGGCCGGACGTGAATTGGATGCCTTCGAACTCCAGCGACACGGCCTCCGCCAGTCTGGCCTCAAGTTCCGCGACGTCCTGCGACGAAGCGCCGAGGACCGCCACCGGTCGCGTGGAAACACCAGGCGCTCGAACCGAAGTGCAGGAAACCAGCGATAGGAGAGACGCGAGGCAGACCATCATTATCACAAGGCATCGGGCCATGACTTCTCCTGCACCAGCCTGCAATCCATGGGCCAAATGCGAGCGAGAGGAGTCGAACCTCCACGACCTAACGGACACCAGG
>CAZLHW010000423.1:2444-3888 GCA_964559085.1 uncultured Acidobacteriota bacterium
CAGTTCCGCCACGCTCGCAGCGGGTTTTTCGGATCTCGGAGTCATTATGCCCCGCCGGGCAGGTCATGGCAACCGAAATTCATCCTCGCGCGGCGTATCGGGAAAATTGGGACAGACCTCCCACCCATTAGGAGAATCCCCTCTACCGCACCTCCTGGCAACACGATGGACAGGGTGGTACCCTGCCGTCCGGAATAGCCGGGGAGGGGGTACACGGCCTACTCCGCATGACGAGCGGCAGACGAACCGGAAGGATGCATTTCCGACTCGCTTGCCAGCCGGCTTCGCAGCATCCGTTGAACTTCCTTGATGTCGCCACGGACCTCGTCCACAGACCGCCCCTGAATCATCGCGACCTCGTCAGGCTCCCACCCGTCGAGCACATGCAAAGTGAATGCCCTCCGCTGGGGGGAAGGGACATCGCTCAGTTGCGGCATAACCCATTTCATCTGATCGATGGCCGCCAACTGGATCCAGGGTTCGTCCGCTTCAGAGCTGGGCAACACATCTTCGAACGTCACCAGATGAGGAATTTCCCAAACGGGGGTGTCGTCGGCGAGAGGACTTTCCAAGTGTTGACGGACGGAGTCATACACTTCGGCCGGAGCGGCGAGGGGCAAAGCCTTTCCCGCCGTGGCGATTTGCTCATCAAGGGTCTCATGCAAGAGTTGAGTCAGCCAGACCTCCAAAGGCCGGCGGTCATCCCACCGGTCCAGACGGGACCACGCCCGCACGATGACTTCGTCGAGCAGATCGTCCACCACCACCTGTTCACGTCCGATCCGCCCCTGCAACTCGGCAATCATCAGCTCTTGGCGGGCATGATCCGAAAGCCTTTCCATCAAAGGGGTCAGAAGACGGAAAAATGCCTCTTTGTCCAGACTGCAGGGTTGCGGCCTCAGTTTCGACTCCACCGACCGGGACAACTCCTTACGGTACCACTTGCGGTCGTGCAGGTGCGCGCGACGGACTAGATCCTTGTGTCGTCGGATTCCTCCGACCAACTTGTCGACCGCCGCGTCGATCGCCTCCCGATCCGTCGGTGACGAAACCTCTGCGGCCAACGAACCGGTGGGCAAGAGCAGAACGACACGCACGTCATGCCGCTTGGGCTTGTGCGTCACGGTCAGACGCAATTCCCGTTGATCTTCCGGGAATCGCGTCAGAAGCCTCTTGATCCTCGGAACCTTCTGTTGCCAGTAAGACTTGATGGCCTCCTTCTGCCAGTCCGGACAATCCTGAAACACGATGTGGTCCGACCTTCCCTCTCACTCCCGATAAACTCAACCGGGTCGGCCCGCCCGGCCCCGATCACAGCAGTCTATCCATGCCTGCGAAACGCCCCCCGGATGGCCTCGATCAGTTCGACTTGCTCGTGGCTCTCCAGGGACTCCCCCTGCTCAAGCCTCTGGATCCTGGCGTCGATCTCGATGTCCTCTTGCCG
>CAZLHW010000424.1:0-3886 GCA_964559085.1 uncultured Acidobacteriota bacterium
GCCGGGTGCCCGCGGGAAAATCCAGGCATGGCCCGTTTACAATCGAGGAGATTGCCGGCAAGAACGTTCAATATTGCGCTCTCGGGCATTACCATCAACAGCACCGGCTTTTCAATCCGTTGGATACTGCGGAGATCTGGTACGCCGGGATACCCGAGGGACGGGGATGGGATGAGGAGGGAGCCTGCGGCTTTCTTCTGGGCGAGATTGAAGGGGGGCGCGTCCGCGTGGAGAATCAAGTCTGCAGCCGTTATGATCTGAAAACGGTCACCGTGAACTGCGATGCCTTTACCACACGCGAACAGATAGTGGACGCTGTTCTGGAACAGCGGGGGCGCCACTACAATTCAAACACTATTCTCCGGGTTCAGCTCACAGGCGCTGTGGATCCGCGGCTGGAGCTTTCTTTTTCCGAACTGGAGGAGCGACTGGCCGGTGAGGTGCTGCACATTCGCTGGGACGACCAGACGCATTCGGCCCTCGATTTTGAAGCGCTGGCGCAGGAGAAAACCTTGCGTGGACGATTCCTCCGCATCCTGAATGAACGTATTGCAAACGCTTCGGGTGAAGAACGCATTGCACTGGAACGCGCGAGGATGTACGGATTTGAAGCGTTGAGCGGGCGGGAAGTGAGGCTCCGATGATTCTGAAGCGCAGCCACATCCTTGGTTTTGGAAAGCTTCGAAACCGCCTGCTTGATTTTCAGGGCGGCCTGAATCTCGTTTTCGCCGAAAACGAAGGGGGAAAATCAACGCTTCAGCGTTTTTTGGTTGGATTGCTTTACGGCCAGCTGCGTTCCGATCTGCGAGTCCAGCGGCGGCTGGATCCCTGGGTGGAGCAATACAAGCCCTGGCACGGCGACGAGTATGGCGGAATTCTCTGGGTAGAGCTTGCAGAGGGGCGCGAGATTGAAATCCACCGCTCTTTCGGGAAGGAAGAAACGCGAATCGAGATCCGTACCTCCGCGGGGGAAGACATCACCCGGGACTATGAGCGGCAGCGCAACGGCGAAGTCCTCTTTGCTCCATTCCACCTGGGAATGTCCAAAGACCTCTTCGAATCCGTTGCCATGATCCGGGAAAACAAGGTTGCGGAAATTTCCGGTTACGGAACCATCCGCGATCGAATTGCGAATCTGGCGCAATCGGGGGACGAAGAGCTCTCCCTCCGATGGAGCCTGGACAAACTGCAGGAAAAGCTGGATTCCATCGGCTCTGATCGTGCGCCGACAAAACCCTATAAACAGGCGCAGGACCTGTTGCAATCGCTGCAGAAGGAGCGGGCAGAGCTCCAGATGCGGCGCGTTCAATTCCAAAGCTGGATAGAGGACCGGAACCGGATTGCAGGCGACATCGCAAAACTGGAGCGGGAACTGGCGGCAATACACTCCGCTCTCCTCCTGGCACGCAGACGAGAAACGGCCGCCAAAGTCGAATCTTTGGAAGAAATCGATGGGGAGCTCCGGCGCCTCGAAATGGAAATGGAGTCCCTTGGCGCCCGCGAAGATTTTCCGAGCGGAGACCTGGAAGCGCTCAATCAGCTTACCGGGGCGCGCGACAGTATTGCGAAACAGTTGGCCGAGGTGCGCGCGGAAAGAGAACTTTCACAGGAGCAATTGACCCATGCGGAGGCGGAAAGGCGCGAATTGGCGTCGTATGCGGAATTCGCCGCAAGCTCTGATGCGGAAAAAATCACGGAATGGTTCGTGAGCTATTTGAGCGTCTCCCTTCAGAAAGACGGTCTGCAGAAGACGGCGGGCCGCCTGCAGAATGAAATTGCGCCTTTGCAAACGCGCCTGAGCGGCCTCAATCCGGCGCTGGCTGATCCGGATACCGATTGGAACCGCGTTGCGCGGGAGGCTGCCGAGGATGAACAGACCGCGGCGCAGAATTGCGCCGTCCTGGCGGAAAGAATCGAGCGCGCCCGCTCGAACCAGGCAGCCGCTTCGCGTTCCGCTCTGCGGCTGCGCCTGTTGGGAGGCGCCGCCTGGGTTTGCTCCGTACTCATGCTCTTTGCAAAATACGCTGCCCAAGTGAACCTTTTTTCTTCCGGGTTGGATCTCGGAATAAGCGCCGTGCTTGCCATCGCCGGTCTGATTCTTTTCCTCGGCGCTTACAGGGCCGCCGCAAAAGGACATCAGGAAAAGCAAGCCCTGGCAGGCCTGGAAAAGGAGATCCAGGCTATCCGCACCGAGGGCGGAAAAAAGCGGAGGGAATTTCAGGATGTCATCAGCGACTGCGGATTTCACAGGGCCGAGGAGTTTCTTGTTGCCGCAAAGCAGGCCGAACAGGACCGGCAAAAGCTGGCGGATCTGGATTTGCGGCTCAAGGAATGCGAGCAGCAAATCCGGCATCTGGAGGAGCAATCGGGTGAATTGTATGCTTCGTTGAAAGAGGGGCTTGCCAAAGTCGGGCTTTCCTGCTCGCCCGGCAACCTGAAATTTCAAATAGATGTGCTGCGCGCGAATCTGAGGCGCTTCCGGGAGCTCGATGATAGATACCACAGTTGTCGGCAGAAAGCGGACGCCGCCAGGGTGAGAGAGGAAGAGCTGACGAAGGAGTACGATACGCGATGCGCCCGCATACGGTCCTTGCTGGACCATGCGCAGGTGGATACCCCGGAGCAGTTTCGCGAGGAGTGCGCCCGGCGGCAGAAACTGCTGGAACTTCGTGAACGGGCGGCGTCGCGCACCCGTGAATTTGCCAGGCTGGCCGGAGATCGGACGCTGCAAGAATGGAAGGATCTCCTCGCCGAGTTAATGGCACAGCCGCTTCCGCCGTGCCCTGTGGGACAGGACGAACATAAATCGGCGGAGGAAAGGGGAGGGGCCGAGTTATTGCTTCCTTATCAGCCGGGCATTGCCGAAGCGGAGGAGCAGGAAAAGCGGCTTCGCGCGCAACTGGCCGGAGCGCGCGAGGAATATGCGCGCATTGTGGAGCGCATTCATCAGGCGTTTCGAAGCTGCAGGCCGGATTCTGAAATCGAGGAGGATCTCGTGCAGGCTGAGCAGAATCTGCAGAAGCTGGAGACCAACCGCCTTGCGCTCAGCATCGCTCTTGAGACGATCGAAAAATTATCGCGGCAGCAGCAGGAAGTCCTGGCGCCGCAGTTGAACGCGGCTGTGGAGCAGCGATTTCTGCGCCTGTGCCGGCGCCGCTATGAAGAGGTCAAGATCGATCCCGACTTCCAAGTATGGGTTCGGGAGATCGACAGCGGCGAACTCCGTTCGGCAGAGCACCTCAGCCGGGGCACTCAGGACCAGCTCTACTTTTCATTGCGCTTCGGCATACTCGATCTGGTTTCCAATGAAACCGAATCCTGCCCATGTCTTTTGGATGAACCCTTTGCCGCTTATGACCGGCTCCGGATGAAAGAGGCTTTCGAGATTCTCAAGGAAGAGGCCCGAAGCCGCCAGCTCATTCTGCTTACCTGCCGCGAGGACCTGCTCGAGCTTGCCCGCAGCTGCGAGGCAACCATCATTGAACTTGCCCGTCTCCCGGTCGCCTAAGAACGCGCTAAACTTTTGCCTCGCGGGGAGAGGCCCGCACGGCTCGATCGTAGGCCCAGGAGCGAATATGGTCTACCTGCTCGCGCATGGTTTTGGAAAGCGGAATGATATTCAGTGCCGCCTGGTGCAGGTCTTCAAACCGGAGTTGCTTATTCTGGAGGCGCACCTGAGTGATGGCAGACACCACGCATTGTTCAATCTCGGCGCCGGTCCAGCCCTGGGTGATTTTCTTCAGGCGGTGCAACTGAAGGTCTTGGGGATCCACGCCCCGCTTGGAGAGATGAATCCGGAATACTTCCATCCGCTCGTCTTCGGTCGGTAACTCGACGAAGAAGACCTCATCGAAACGTCCTTTGCGGATCATTTCCGCCGGGAGCA
>CAZLHW010000425.1:0-3861 GCA_964559085.1 uncultured Acidobacteriota bacterium
TTGAGCACGGCATCAATTGTCAAAAGGAGAAATTCAATGCGTTTGACTGCAATTGCATTGGTACTGCTTGCTTTGGTCTGTATCGCGGCCGCGCCCACCCCGGCGCAGGCACAGGCAAATATTGAAAAGCTGCTGAAACCGGCCCAGCTGAATGAACAGGCTCCCGATAAATACCAGGTAAAATTCGACACCTCCAAGGGCGAATTTGTCCTTGATATAACCAGAGAATGGGCTCCCCTCGGCGCCGATCGTTTCTATAACCTGGTAAAGAACGGTTACTACGACGGCTGCAAGTTTTTCCGCAACATCGAGGGTTTCATGGTGCAGTTCGGCATGCATGGAAATCCCAAGGTGGGGGCGGCATGGCGCGCAGTGCCGATCAAAGATGATCCTGTAAAAAAATCCAACCTGAGGGGTTATATCACCTTTGCCAAAACCCCCGCGCCCAATTCTCGGACGACGCAGGTTTTTATTAATTTCGGCGACAACACCAACCTGGACAAAGACGGCTTCGCGCCTTTCGGCAAGGTTATCAAGGGCATGAACGTCGTAGAATCGCTTTACAACAAGTACGGCGGCAAGCCGGGAAACGACCAGCAGCAGATCGCAATGGAAGGCAACGCCTACCTGGAAAAGACGTACCCGAATCTGGATTACGTGAAGACGGCGACCCTGGTCCAGGCCGAGGCAAAATAGAAGCATTCCGAACGGATGCAGGCATCCGCCCTGCAAGGCATGAAGCCCGGAAGGGCGGATGCTTTTTCAGGATCTTTCGTTAAACCTCGCCATCCTCTACAAAGAACTCTATGAATCCTGGTTTGCCGAACAAACAGGCTCCGGAGGAGTTTCTTGCCCGCTTTGAGACAACCAACGGGGCTTTTACCGTGCAAATCCTGCGGGCTTGGGCACCCTATGGAGCAGATCGCTTCTATAACCTTGTAGAGCAGGGATATTATGACGGCTGCCGCTTTTTCCGCGTCGTTAAAAACTTCATTGTTCAATTCGGAATCAACGGCGACCCTAAAATCAGTGCAGCCTGGCGCTCGGCAAGAATTCAGGACGATCCCGTCAGGCAATCCAACGGCAGAGGCTCCATCACCTTTGCCATGGCCGGACCGAACACCCGGACCACGCAGCTTTTCATCAATTTAAAAGACAACACTCCGCTGGACCGCCAAGGGTTCGCCCCGCTTGGGAAAGTTGTAAGCGGCATGAACGTCGTCGACTCCCTATACAGCGGGTATGGGGAAAAGCCCAATCAACAAAACATCCAGATGCAGGGCAACGTCTATCTGGAGCAGAACTTCCCCAATCTCGACTACATTAAATCGGCTGCAATTGTCGCGGCTGAAACCCAATAAGTCCGGCCGCTTCCCCCAGGGCGGCGTCAGGGCGCATCACGCCAATGACATATTTCATAGCGATTCCCGCAGGATGCATACCACTTTCGCATTATCGGTTATTTGTCAATGGTTATTGGCCATTTCACATTTCAGGATCTCCCGAACCAATCAATAACAAATAAGGATTCACAAATAACCAATGCTGTTACCGCGCCGGACTGCCCTTGCGCTCCCGGCGGGCCGGGGACATAATCGTGTAGCCGGAGGACATGGAATGACACGGAACGACAAACTGACCTACGAGCAATCGGGCGTCGACTATTCACGCATCGATCCGCTCAAAATCATGGCCCAGCGGGCGGCGCTCGATACGGCCGGGAACCTGCGCAGGGCCGGATTCGACGCAATCACGGCAAGCAGAGGAGAATCGGCGTACGTAATAGACTTGGGCGATTGGTATATCGCCTCTATTCTTGAATGCCTGGGGACAAAGTCTCTCGTTGCCGATCAGATGCGCGCCCTGACCGGCAAAACTTATTACGACCAGATCGCGCAGGACACCATTGCCATGGCCGTCAACGACATAATCACGGTAGGCGCCAAGCCGCTCAGCGTGCATGCATACTGGGCAACCGGTGGCACGGAGTGGTTCTCCGATGAAGCGCGCATGCGGGATCTGGTTGCCGGCTGGGCACGCACATGCGACCAGGTCGGCTTGTCCTGGGGCGGCGGGGAAACACCCAGTCTGAATGGCGTCGTGGCCCCCGGCGCCATCGACCTTGCGGCCTCCTGCGTCGGCATCATCCGTCCCAAAAGCCGGCTCATTGTCGGCAAAGAATTGGAGCCCGGCGATGCGATTGTGCTGCTGGCAAGCAGCGGCATTCACGCCAACGGCATTTCGCTGGCACGCAAGCTTGCTGAAGTTCTGCCGAACGGCTACGCGACGCCGATTCCGGGAGGGCGCCTGTACGGCGAAGCGCTGCTGGACGCCACCCGTATCTACGCGGCCGTTGTCGAAGATCTCCTCTCGCAGGGCGTGCGTGTGCATTATATTTCGAACATCACCGGACACGGATGGCGCAAACTGATGCGGCATCCCGGCGCCTTCACGTACAGGATCACGGAGCTTCCGCCCATACCTCCGGTCCTGCAATTTATCGTCGATGCCAGCTCCATGGAATTGCACGAAGCCTACGGAAGCCTGAACATGGGGGCCGGTTTTGCGCTGTTTGTGCCTGAAGCGGCAGCGCCCGATGTAATACGGATTTCCGAAAAGCACGGCGTCCCGGCTCTGCGGGCCGGAGTTGTGGAAGAAGGCCCCAGGCAGGTGCTCCTAACTCCGCTCGGGATCTGTTACGCCGGAGAGAGCCTGAACCTGCGGGCGTGATGGAGACGATTTCTTCGCGTCTTTGCGCCTTGGAGGTTTTATCCATATAAACCGTCAAGGCGCAGAGAAACAAAGAAACGCGAAGGGATTGACGTCTTTACGGCTTCATGGATTTTGTTTTCAGAAAACGGGCGTGCCACGCAAACGCCTCTTCCAGGATCATCGGGATGTGCCCGCCGGATTTCCTTTTTGCGCGCTCAAAATAATCCAGAAGCAGAGGGCGATAATCAGGATGGGCGCAGTTCTCGACAATAAGGGGCACTTTTTCCCGGGGATCCAGTCCCCGTAAATCCGCCAGCCCGTGCTCCGTAACGATAATGTGCACTTCATGCTCGGTATGATCAACGTGCGTCACATGCGGCACCACGCGCGAGATAAGGTTCCCCTTTCCGGTGGAAGGCGTCAGCATGACGCCAAGCCCGGCGCTGCGTGAAAAGTCGCCCGATCCGCCGATGCCGTTTACCATTTTTGTGCCGCAGACATGAGTTGAATTGGCATTGCCGTAAATATCCACTTCCAGCGCCGTGTTCATGGCGATGATGCCGAGCCTTCTGGATATTTCCGGGTTGTTGCTGATTTCCTGTGGCCTCAGAATGATCTTGTCTTTATATCTGTCGATATTTTTGTGAAAACGAATAAGGCCTTCCGGCGACGGAGACAAAGAGGAGCCGGAAATGGCCACCATCTTCCCGGCGTCAATCAGGTCGAACATGGAATCCTGAATTACCTCCGTCCACACCTTCAGGTTGGTGAAGCGGCTGTGCACCAGCCCGGCCAGTACCGCATTCGCCACATTGCCGACGCCCGACTGCAGAGGCGGAAGCTCCTCGCCATATTCCTTCTCGAGGAAGTGAATCAGGTGCGTTGCCATAGCTTTGGATATTTTGTCGATCGGAGCCAGCGGACGGGTCTTGTCCGTGATGTCGCAAGGAACAATAGCCGCTATCTTGGCGGGGTCGCAGGGCATGTATGGGGTCCCGATCCTTTGATTGCAGTCCGTAATCGGAAGCGGCTTTCTGGCCGGGGGGTCTTCGGGGATGAAGATATCGTGCATCCCGACAAGTTCCATAGGCTGCGAGGTGTTGATTTCGACAATCACTTTATCTGCCGCCTGGATAAAGGTCGGCGAAT
>CAZLHW010000426.1:0-2316 GCA_964559085.1 uncultured Acidobacteriota bacterium
CAACGGCTCCCACCCCATCCACAACGGTCCAAGGCAGATCGGTGGCGTTGTCCGCTTGGGTCTCGTTCGGAATCCGGATGAAACGCATGGCGAAAACAACCGGACCGAGCAGCAGGAGCAGATGTACCCAGGGGCTCCAGAATTGATTCATCAGCAGCAATTCTGCGTCGTACTCGGTCAGCAGCGCTCGGTGCAGGAAGACCGCGATGAGCAGTCCGGCGCGGACGGGCAGCCACAGGACGGTTCCCGTCACCAGTGCCACTGCCGGGCGTAGAAAATCGAGGCCCCCGGCACGCGATTGACCGGGCGTCCGCAGGCACAACAGGATCAAACCGCCGACCAGGAAGCACCATGTTGCCGGGTCGAGCAGCAACTCCCACGTGGCGCCGAGAGGGTGGGGGCGGCGCATGGAGTGCAGAGTGAGGGTGGTGCCGTGGATCGCGGCATCGACCCCGATCAGTCTTGCGACAGCGTAGGGCAGCCACCCGAGGCCGCACGGCAACTCGTGGGACCTCGCAGTGACACTTGCATAGACGAACATGGCGAGCGACTGCACCGCGAGAATCGCGCCGGCCGTCACGCTCGCCTGTCCGAGTCTTGCAGGCCAGCGACGAGGGATCGGGGCCGCCCAGAGCAATGCCCCGACGACAATCAAGATCCCGCCCATACGATAAGGCCACGGCGCAACGACAAGCGACGGAGCGGTGAAAACCGCGGTGGTCAGGAGGATCTTCTTCGACGACGGACGACAATCCATACCGGCCAACAGAGCGACGGCGCAGAGAATGACCGCCGCCCACGCGATCCACTGGGCATCGTGGTAGTAACTGAGCCCCAAGAGCCAGGAGACGCTCAACAATGCCAATGCAAGCCATGCCCCTTTCATCGCTTCACCTGTTCGCTTGACGTTGCGCCGAGGCTTTCGCTCCGCAGTACGGGTGGGATCCACATCGTCTCGCCTCGCAGAAAGCTCAACAACCATCGCCAAAAATCGGCATTCTCCCGCAGGCCCACGAAGTCCGTGCCGCTCTCGTACTCGAGATTTTTGTTCATCGCAAAGCACGTATCGCCCACGAGTACGACCGTCCCTTTTCCCGACCGCTGCATGAGGATTACGGGCAGGTTGGCAGGCCCGTAGGCGATGACGTGGGCATTCGGATCGGTCGAGGCAAGCGGCCACGCGGCGTGGAATCGTACGTAGACCCGCGTGCCCTGTGATTCAAGATAAGGCGATTTGAAATGTCCCAACGGCATTGGCTCATGAAACTCGCTTTCGGGCGAAGCAATGCGGAAGCCGAATGCGTCGAGCAGGAATTTGCTGGGACCAGCGTGGTCATAGCCCACAGTCAGGATCAGAATGCCTCCATTGCGGACAAAGGTCTTGATCGTCTCTACCTGTTTTGGCCGCAAGCATCGGGACGGCGCAATCATAATGAGCAATCCCGCCCGTTCGAGGCGTTCTGGCGTCAGGTCGGGCAACGACAGGGTCAGGTAGCCGTTTCGCATGAGGGTCAAGGCCAGTCCGCCGACACCGTCGGTCCGCCAAGATTCATTGCTGTAGGCCCCGAGGTGAGACGCGTCGAGGTAGGCCAGATTGTTGGGGCTTACATGACGACCGTCGGGCAGCGGATGTATGCCCCTCTCCGTCATAACAACGCAGATCACGAAGGATGCCGAGGCGATTGCCGCGACGAGCGATGTTTTTCGCAGACTCGGCTTGCGACAGAGCAGAGCAAACAAGATCGTCACGACCAGAATTGCGGCCATTTGCCGCCAGGCTGGGTGGGCGGGGGGACCGGCGAGATAAGCAAATAAACGCGAGTTGAAAGTATAGGACGATACGTTGCTCGCGTTGGTTAGGCCGGAGGTGTCGCCGAACGTCACGATCCGTCCCCTCCCAAACGGCTGCTCGGCAACCAGTACAACATCGCCCAGTTTTTCTCCACTGTCGTAAAGACCGTTGCCCATCATGGCTGCGGAACTGGCGGGATCGCCGTAGTCCGCCCATCCCCACCGCCCGATGAGAACCGGCCGGGCAGGCCATCGAAGGTTGACGGACGCGCCGATCACCACGCCAAACTCGTTCTGGCCATCCTCGATGCCGGCGGTCATGGGATGCGCGATGGCTTCGTAGGATTGGAGCCATCCTCCCACGGCAAATGTGGCCGAGTCGAACGCAATCTGCATCGCGGTGCCCGCCAACAAATCGTTGAAGCGGTTGCCTCCGGCGGCGTCCTGCGTAGTGTGCTCGCCGAGCAGCAGCAGCGCACCGCCGCGACGAACAAAATCGTGGAGTCGTTGGTACTGGCTCTCCTG
>CAZLHW010000426.1:2326-3860 GCA_964559085.1 uncultured Acidobacteriota bacterium
GGTCGTCGGGGAAGATGAGCACCAGGATGTCGGCGGTCGCCAAGTCCGCGTCGGCCAGATCGGGCGATATGAGGCATTGACCGCCGAGGCTCTCGACGAAAGAAGGAAGCATGCCGTACATGCCGCTCGACAGTCGGCCATACGAGCCGTGCGTTGGCTTGAGCCAATTGAGGAAACCTTTCTCGTAAAAGACGATCCTCTTGCCTTCCAGGCTCGACGGGCCGGGATAAAGTGCAGCACTCAAAGGAAAAAACGCAGCAGCGACGATTGCCGGCGTAAGAGCCATCCATCCGCGGGATCGCTGCTTCGCAGGATTTCGATCCGATCCCCAAGGCGACCAGCGAAATACGGCGACGAGAATCGCCAGGTGAATGCCGCACGCGACGAGCGGAAGATTCCACGGAACCGCTTGACGGAACAGGCGCACGATCCACTTGCCCTCGCTGTCCGCGCCGACGGGCGGCGCCAGCACCGCCGAGAGATCGGGGACGTAGGACAACAGGACCAGATACAGCAGATGGCCCAGAGCAATCCCTGCGAAGATATAGATTGCCCGTCCTCGTAGCGGTCTGGCGGTATGGGGCAAATAGAATGTGCAAAGAGCAATGGCCAAAACCAGGAAGTCAACGCCAGCAAAAGTCGCGCCGATGACGAGAGGACGGCCGGTCACTAGTCCGGCGACATACCCCAAGGAGCGTCCTGCAAAATCCGCGCCGAGCCAGAACCAGGGAATCGACGTCACTGCGAAGCGGTACAGACCCAAGATCGTTACGGCGGCGGCCGAAACCGAGAGGATGCCCCTGCTTTGGCCGTCCGATCGGTAAGCCAGAAGGGCAAGAACAAAAACACAGGCCATTGTCCCCACCGCTGGGATCGGCAAATGAATCAGGTACAGCGAGGAGCCTGCGACGAGCACCAGGCAGAACAATGTCCAAAAGGAGCTGATATGCCGACGAGGATGTAACGACAAGACCGCAAACCCGAGGAGCAGGAGCGTAATCGCCCGGCGCTGAGTGTGCGGGATCAGGCCGGGCGAGCCCGCGCAGCCCCACGGCGCCGCCTCCCCGGCGGCCGAAGCAATGACCGTCGCACAGACCTGTGAATCCGAATATCGAGGATCCCGACCTCCACACCCGGACTGTTCGACTTGGCAGCGCTGCACGTTCAAGCTATCTCGTCGCCCTCGCTATGGCCATGTAGTCCCCGATGGTCATACACGGCGTGTTGACGGCCAGGCATGTACTGCCGAGAAGAGCCCATGGCTCACTGCCCAAGTTCGTCGCGGTATCGCACAAAGGACATTGGGTCTTTATCACCAGACACTTGGTCACGGTGAGTGGGCACGTAGTTGGATTGGTTGGACAATGGCTAAACACGACCGGACATTCCGTCTCCACGGCCGGACACGCCGTGGGTACCGGCGGGCACGAAGTTTGAACAATCGGACACTCTGTGCTCACAATCTTGCACTTCGTCGGCGTTGGCGGGCAACGAGTCTCCGAGACCGGGCATTCCGTCAGAACAATCGGACACT
>CAZLHW010000427.1:0-3842 GCA_964559085.1 uncultured Acidobacteriota bacterium
CAACAGAAAGATAGCCGGGGGTGAGCGGAGCGAACCCCCGGTAAGATAGGGCATGAGCAAGAGCCCTGAAGGGGCGAAACAGGTTCATTCATGCATGACGGTAATTACTTCGCGGGTGTGGATATCGGATCCACCATGACAAAGGTCGTGCTTATTGGCGGCGATACGGATACCTCCATAATCGGCCCGACCGGACCGGAGCACCGCAAGCTGGCCAATCACGTGATGGAGCACGCGCTGCGGCAGGCGGGCATTGATTTTACCCGCGTGACCTGCGTCGTCGCCACCGGTTACGGCCGGATCAATGTGCCCTTTGCGGACCGGCAGGTTACCGAAATTACATGCCATACGAAAGGGCTCTCCAGCCTCTTGCCGTCGGTGCGCACCATCGTTGACATCGGAGGCCAGGACAGCAAAGGCATTCGCATCGATAACGGCAAAGTCGGCGATTTCGTCATGAACGACAAATGCGCGGCGGGCACCGGCCGCTTCCTTGAAATTATCGCGGAGGCCCTGGGCGTTCCGCTCGAAAAACTGGGGGAACTGTCCCTGGCCGCCGAGGCTCCGGCCGTGATCGGCAACATGTGCACTGTATTTGCCGAACAGGAAGTGATCTCCAAGCTCGCGACGGGAGAAAGCGTTCCGAATCTTGTGGCCGGCATTCACCAGGCCATCGCCGCGCGGGTTTTTTCAATGGTGAACAAAATAAAGATCAGGCCCGATGTTGCGATCACGGGCGGCGGCGCTAAAAACATAGGCCTGGTCAAAGCGCTGGAGGCGAAATTCGGCTTTCCCGTGCTTGTGCCTCCGGAACCTCTCATCACGGGAGCTCTGGGAGCCGCTCTTATAGGAAAAGAGATGTACGAGAACGCCCTGAGAACGGGATCCGCCCTTGTGACCAAGCCGCGCCGACTTGTGGAGGCAAGAACGTACCTTTAAATGATTTGAGATTGGAAAAGGCGGCAAATGGTTTTGTCCTGTTTGCAGCCGGGAATCGCGAATCTCGGATCGGAAATGCCCTATGCCCTGTGTTCTTGGAATTGACGTGGGCTCAAGTTTTACGAAGGCGGTCGTGATCGACGGCGGACGCGTGCAGTCGCATTCGGTTGTTTCGTCGGGCGGCAACTACGCCGAAGCGGCAAAAGCAGCCGCGGGGATCGCCCTCGAAAAAGCCGGGATTCGCCGGTCGGACCTTTCCTGTACAATCGCAACCGGCTACGGCGGCACGGCCGTCGCATTCGCAGACCGCACGCTTGCCGATATTTCGTGCCATGCGGCCGGGGTTCATCATTTTTTCCCCGAGGCCAGGACCGTATTGGACATCGGCAGCCAGTTTTGCCGCGTCATCAGGCTCGACAGCGGCGGGCGGGCGGTCAATTTTATTCTGAATGAAAAGTGCGCGGGCGGAAGCGGCAAATTCCTGCAGGTCATTGCCCGCATCCTTCACATGAAGGTTGAGGACATCGGCCCCCTGTCGCTGCAATCGAAAAATCCCGTGGACTTCACCACAGGATGCGCTGTTTTTGCCGAGTCCGAAGCCGTGTCGCGTATCGCTGAAGGCGCGCTTCCCGCAGATATTCTTGCCGGCGTCCACAAAGCGATGGCAGCTAAAATTACAAACCTGACCATTCGCCTCGGCCTTGCGCCCGATTGTGTCGCGACCGGCGGCGGAGCCAAGGATTGCGGCCTGGTTCAAACGCTGGAAAAAGAACTGAGCGTAAAGGTTCAGGTCCCGGACGAACCCTGGATCACGGGCGCCCTTGGCGCCGCTCTGCTGGCATAGCCGCCGATTTCACGCATCCCACGAATGATTTTGTGTTTCCTGAAATTCACGGCCGCTATTGGAAATGTGCAGAAATATGTTCCGTCGGTTTCATTTCGTAGTAAGATCGCCCCACAATTTCCATTTTGGGGATTTTCGAGCTGCTCACGTTAATTTTAGTGCCGGAATAAAAGCGATATTTTTGAGGAGATGAGTCCATGAATGAGCCAATGCATCGATTCAAATACACAAAACTCGCCAAAGAACAGATAAGTCAGAAGCTTAAGGCGACCGACGCAGGTCCGGTGTGCGCGTCAAATCTCTCGGATGTCCTTGCCGGAAAAAAGATGAAAATCGTGACCGACAACGGACCGGTCTTGAATTACAGCTTTAGAGACAATCGGAAGTTGACACTGACGGAAGACGCGGGATCTCCGATTGAAGCAGGATACGGTGCGCTGACGCTTCAGGAACTTATTTTCTTCACGCATATGATTCCCGGAACCCAGCGGGGTTTCAGTGTATTCGTCGATCAGAAGACGAATCTTGCCACGGTCTTTGAAGTGTGGCTCTGCAGCGGCAAAAAAGAAGTCACGATGTCCAAAAAAGAATTCATGATCGACGACAGGGAAGTCCAGCGCCAGTTTTACTTCGGCTATGTGGACGTTCCGGGCAAAGAGGCGCCGAAAAAGCGGCATCATACCACCAACAGGCTCGAAGGGACCGGCATGTACTGGAAGCAGGACACGGGGATCGAGACGCTGGAGCTTTACGCTTCGGTATCCTCGACGAACTTTGTTGAGCTCACCCGGCATGTGGACGATCTCAGCTACTGTGCCCCTTCGGACTACATCATGGTCAACGACAACCTGTTCATTTACCAGAGAACGGAATGCGAATTCTCCGGCATCATGACCATGTATGCCCTCGATCTTTTCACGGAGTCCCAGGTAGGCATGCGCCTTGGCTGTAATGAGAAGGATGAGTTGGAATACTACGCCTTCCGCGGAACAGGCAAAGTCGGCGGCCAGCTGACCTCGCTGGCGCCTTTCGATGAGCACGGCGACAAAGTGAACCTTGGACGCACTAATGCGCCGCAACCGAGCCAGCAAACTGCGGCGCCTCCCAAGGGCCAGAGAATCGTGTACCGCCCGGCAAGAGATTTCAGAAGAATGACCGATGAAGAAGTGCATCAGGCTGCTGAAAAGAGCACCCGCACTTTCACCAGCGATCCCACGGCTCCTCAGGAGCAGGCCGGCATGATGGGGGGCAACCTGCTGCCTTTCAGCGAACTGCTGGTCGGCAAGGAATTCACCCTCCGCTACGATAACGACGGTCCGGTTTGGGATTATAAGGTGCTCGACATTTACAACCTGCAATGGCGCAAACACGGCGACACGCAGTGGCAGAAAGAAACCTACCGCGCTTTTGAAGCGGACGAAAAACTGGTGTTTTTTGCCCATATGCACAGCGGGAGCAAACCGCGCACCTGCAGAAGAATCGCTCTGGATCTGACCAACGGTTTGACAACGTGCATTCTCTCCTGGATGGGTACGAAGTATTATGGGAATGAAGTATCCTATCGCGCGATCTTCGGGGAAGCCGAAATGCCGGGCTTGGAAGCAGCTCATTACATTCGCCACGAATTCACTGATGAACTGGTCGGGCGCGGATTCACGCGATCGTATTCCGATCAGATGACGTCCATGCATCTGTACACAACGCCCCATTCCTCGTCCTGGACAATTTACACGGCCAATCAGACCCTGGGCATGCAGTGGTGCGCCCCCGCGATCTATGTGAAGCTGCGTCCCGGAGTCTATATTTTTGATCTGGTGGAGGAAGCCTGCAACGGCGCCGAAACGTGCATTATCGAAAATGAAAAAACAAAGCGCGCATGCGGCTTCGGATTTTCCGGCGGCGCGAATGGAGTGGGCCTCAATACGATCGGCGCCATTGCGCGCGACATCGGCCGGTACAATATCCGCGAATTCTTCGGACCGAAGGCGCGAGTGAAAGGAGGCGCATAATTATGGTCATCGCAAAATCGAAAACCAAACCGGCCGATGGTCCGAAGCAG
>CAZLHW010000428.1:0-3837 GCA_964559085.1 uncultured Acidobacteriota bacterium
TGATCTTGCCCGCCTTATTTTTTTCTGAATTGTAGGTCCAGTTGTCAAAGTCGGGCTAGGTATGAGCTGTCTTCATTTTGCGATTCTTTGCGTTCTTTGCGGCTTGGCGGTTCGCTTTAACCTGTAAGCCGCAACCATCAATTCCGGAATCCGGGACCTATCTGCAGTATCAGGCGATTGTCTTCGCGACGGGATACGCTCAGACCGCCAATTTGATCTTCAACATATTCTCTTTCAATGCAACGGACGGTATCTTCCTCCAGCCAGTAAATGCGCTCCAACGGAAGCATGGCGATGCGGGGCAGCAGGCCGGCTATGAAGTCTTTCTTCTTTTTTGTATTGCGTGGATAGAGGAGCCGCGGTCCGGTGGGAGGCGCTGTTTGGGGCGGGAGGTCTGATTCTTTTTTATCCCCTGCGATTCCAACCAGCGGAGGCGGAACATTTCTATCTCCCTGCGTGTCGCGCACCAGGGCTTCAATGATGCCGGGCAGCAGCGGTTTCCAGTCTCCGCCGATCAGTCTCTTCCGGTAACTGCGGATGGTTTCCTGAAATCCCAGGATATTGTCTTTGCCTTTGAGCCAGGAGACCTCGGAAATCTCAAGAAGGAACAGGGTAAAGGCATCCATCACGGCTGCGGTTTCCTGATCGTCCAGCTGCATTTCCTTCAGGAATGCGGGCAACAGCCGCTTTTCAAACAGCAGCAATTTTACCGGCACCTCCTGCGCCGGATCCCGCAACGCCGCATCCAGCATGGCATAGCTGTCCTGAACAAACTCCTCGAATCTCCGTTGGCCGTTTTCGCCCGGGATGCGGCCGCCGGACTTTTCCGGAATTGTGACCGATAAAAACTCCTTCAACAGATCCAGAAACCGCTCCCGATTCTCCGGCTTCTGCAGGTCGCAGAGATTGAATATTTCCAGCAGGCTGCGGTTGAATTCATCCAGTAGCTTCAGCTTTTGTTCGGGCGTCAGAATGGAAGCTTCCATGAACATGACCAGGGCGTTTCTGTTCCTGCAGATTTCCTCAATACGCCCCCTGGGTTTACGACCCATCAGCGTGCGGCGGTTCTGAATCTTATCCGCCGCCTTCGACAGCGGGACGTAAACCCGCAGCCACTCGAAGAGATCCATATCCGGAAGTACTTTATCCCCGGCCGTCATCGTTGCGGCCACGTACCGCAAATAGTCGATCTCCTGGTAAAGCTGCGGTCGGCTCTTGATCCCCTCCGCCTCCTTCCGGGTCAGAATTTCCAGCGCCTTCAGGATGCGGCCTCTGTTGTCGTATCTGTTGAACGCCGCCTGAATGTCCTCCATGTTGGTGTCGGTATCCTCGAGAACATCATGCAGCAAAAGCGTGGCAAGCACGATGGGGTCGGTGACGCCGAAAACCTCGACCATAATCCGCGCCACCCGTATCGGATGCTCGATGAACTTGCGACGAACGTCGCCCACGGGAACCGTCTTAAGCTGTCTGCGGGAGTGACCATCGTGCGAGCGGTAAGCGACTTTGTAAGCTGTCAACAGCAACGCCTTATCCTTTTCGGACAGCTTTCTCCCCGCCGCGGCTTCTATGAGATTGAGCAGCTGGTTGAACTGATCATTGATAAAGATGTGGTCTTCTTTGATGATTCTGAATTTCTCGTAATACTCCATGTGCTGTTCCAGGATTTTTTTGTCCTCTTCATTGAGGCGGATTCCCTCTTTTTCAATCCGCGCCAGCAGTTCCTGGAACAATTCCTCGAACGGCGTGCCGAAAGGCTTTTCCCTGCGTATCAGGCTGAACGTGTTTCTGCAATCCATGAAGGTCTTGTAGCGGTCCGGAGAGCTTCTCGCCAACAGGACGAATTGCATGTAGTCATAGGCCATCCAGAAACGCATCAACGTGACCTGGGATATTTGCGCCATGCCCGGCCGGACGGCGTTGGCATCCGCAAGCTGCAGAACCTGGAGCATCTTGAGCAGGTCGTTCTTGGAAATGCCTGTTTCCTTTTCAACGGAATCGATATCGTCGTAGAAATCCCCATGAAGCGTGCGCCCGTCTTTTGTGCGGCCGTAGGTTGCCTTTTCGATAAGGACGGAATGATTCCGAATGAGGAATCCGATTAAGGCGATCTCGCGGGAAGGCAATCCCAGGCGGGTAAGAAGACGCTTTGCCAGCTTTTCGGAGATCTCAGGGTGCATCAGGTGCGCGAGGTAGTTTCTTGCCTCGGCCGTATCCATTTCGAAGAACGGGTAGGTTTCTTTTAATATGAGAGCGTTGCGTTCCCTGTTCTTGCTCCATTTCGCAGCGATGTCGTACCAGAGCGGGATGTTGGTCCCCTTTATGATTGCTGTTTCTCCCAGGTCGTGAAACAAGAGGGCCGTGTTGATCCAGCGCAGGGCGTTGTCTTTTGCTTCCTTGCTTTGATATTCCTCCGCCCCGAAGCTGTGGATTAAGCCGAACGCCTGCCGGATGGATTCGTAAGTGTGCTGCATCAAAGGCATCGGGCGGTAAATATTCGGATCCTTCTCCGGCAGATCAATGTCAAATGCGTTCAGTCCGGGGATGATTTTATTCAACCTCCGTGTCCGCACGGCCCGCTCGAAGACCTTCGGGTCGGTCATGGCAAGGGCGAATTCGTCCTTGGCCGAAAGCCGGCGCGCTGAAGATTTCTTGGAAGAGGAAGCAGATTTTTTAGTCACGGTTTATTGCAGCTTTCCAATCGAGGCCCCAATAGTTCTTTTAGCTGAATATTACTATGAAAACTCCGCGGGGAAACAGATATTTGCCTGTGCCTCCCGATGGGTTGGAACATATTTATCGTTTGACAGGCGGAAAGAAGATTGGGAACGCGGGCAAAGGTATGAGAGAATCGCATGGGAATCGTGAAAGGGGCTTGTGCGGAGATTCGGGGAGACGAGATAAGAAGCCGTTAAAAAGTGTCTGAAGCGGACGGCGATGCAGGACGCTGCCGCCGTATATCACGAGTATCATCCGATACACCATAAAAGGAGGAGACCCGTATGTCGGCAAGGAATGGAGACAAAGCCAGATTTCACCGGGAACGAAAGAAAAAAATATTGCGGAAGAAGCGCAGCCGTGAGCTTCGAAAGGCTCTTTCGTCGGAGAAAAGCTGAATCCGAATTTTGAGGCGCCAAGAGGATAAAAGAATTGGTTGGGGTTTTTCGGCAAAAATGCGGTATACTTCAACCCTCGATCGGGTTTTTGTAAGATTTCGTTGATTGAAGACGCTGCAGACCCCTGAGGGGAAGGCAGCTTTTTTTATGCCTGAAAATTGCGGATGATTGCCGAAACCATATATTTCAATGCCCAATCAGAGGGCTAACACATTAGGAAAAAAGATGAAAGAACAAGGAACAGTAAAGTGGTTCAATAACGAAAAAGGCTATGGTTTTATCAGCCGTAATTCGGGCGATGACGTTTTTGTGCATCACAGCGCCATTCAGGGGAGCGGCTTCAAATCGCTCAATGAAGGCGACGCCATTGAATTCGATGTTGCCAAAGGCCCAAAAGGACTCCAGGCACAGAATGTGGTAAAGCTGTAAGATTTAGATTTTGGGGGGGCCCGATACGCGGAACCCCCCGACTTTCACTTTGGACTTCAATCCTTCCCGGGCTCGGGCGGAGCAATATCTTCACCGGCTTCTCCGGGTATGGCGTGTCCTGCCGCTTTGAATCCGCTCCACTCTCCTGCTAATTGATGTGCATTTCTATTGTCCGTAATGGTATGGTTAACGCCTCGGTGGACCACTGGCCTATTCTCCTATCTGCGCACCCTCGCATTGAGCCGCTATCCATCGCGTTCGATATTTAAAGCCAAGAAGGCTGATTTACAGG
>CAZLHW010000429.1:0-3824 GCA_964559085.1 uncultured Acidobacteriota bacterium
CGTCAGCTATCCGGACAACTGGAAGGAATATGAATCCGAACAAAATATTTCCTTCGCCCCCGAGGGCGGCACCCATGCTTCCGGCCTGGCTTATGGATTCATTATGTCTATCTTCACACCCCGCTCCACAGGCAATTCCGGCGTTGGATTGCAGGAGGCGACCAATCAATTGATGGAAAGCCTGCGCAATTCTAATCCCGACTTGCGCGTTTTCAGAGAGCAGGGGAGCATCCGGGTGGGCGGCAAAAATGCATTATCCAAAATTCTCACCAACAACTCACCTGCCGGCGGACGCGAAAGAGATTGGCTTGTCACGGTTCTGGTGCCGGATGGGCTGCTGTATTTTGTTTTTGTGGCTCCGGAGGCGGACTTTCCCGAGTATCAACAGACCTTCCGGCAGATTCTGAACTCGGTCCGGCTTTATTAATAGTCGGCAGTCGCATCTGCGTCAAGCCAGGGACGGATCGCGATGCAAGCGCGAAGGGGAGCAGCCCAGAGTATGTGCGGGAGGCGAGCCTCAGCCCTGAAAGGGCGACAACCCAGGCCTTCGGATTTTGCGTATCCTGCAGCCTGGGCTGCGTTGCCGCGCACCTTACAGGTGCCCACGGCGCCGGCAATTGGCACAATGCATCCATAGGCGGCTCCCGCGCAAACGCAGCCTGGGATGTCCCGAATTGCGCTTGCCTGGCTTGACGCGTGTGCAGCGGTTGTTCATACCGCAGACCTCCGGAATCTTTGTTTCTATTTTATTCCTAATACCCCATTCCCCGGTTCCTTATTTGGATGAATCTGCATTGTTGCGGCGCCTTCGGTTCTAGTACAATCCCACTCCCATGAAGGTTCGTCGCTGGTGCCGCATTGATGCGTCGGGTTGCGTTCATTGTGGCGGACGTGAGTTTGTTCAATCCGCTGTTATTTCCGATGCTTTGGCCGCTGCCTGGGAACTTACTCCACGAGAGCGCCGGCTGTTTGATCGGAGGGAAGGGCACTTCTGCCGCCGATGCGGCATGTCTCGGCGCGTTCGCATGTTGGCATGGGCCGTCCGAAGCCTTTTCCCAAACTTGAATTCAAAAGAGGTTCTTCATTTTAATCAGATCAATCGGCTGCATCCGCTGTTGAACGGCGCAGGACGGCTGGTGGAAACCATTTATCATCCGGGAATGCAGCATGGAGACAGCGTGAACGGCCTGGTGCATCAGGATATGACGTGCCTGACATTCCCGGACTCCAGCTTCGACCTGGTTCTTCACTCGGATACCATCGAACATATCCTCGACTATGAAAAAGCGCTCAGCGAAGCGCATCGCGTACTGAAACCCGGCGGAATTCAAATATATACAGTTCCGCTTCTTCACAAACGCCGGACCCGGCAGCGAATCAGCGTCGATGTTTCGGGCCGGCGAACAGACCTTCTTCCGCCGAGCGGCCACGGTTCCGAGGGAGAATACCCGGTAGTCTGGGAGTTCGGGGGCGATTTCCTGATTCGCCGCAGGCGCCGGATCGCGACGATCCAGTATGACAATTACTGGATAAATCCCACTGTCTTTGCAATCCTCGAACAAAAACCAATCTGAATCGGATCCTTTGTGAGGCGGCCTCGGGTGTGGGCGCCGGCTGGGAAGAACATCCGCATCCCGCGGGGGCATTTGCTTTTTTTCTTTAGTATCACATATGGGATAATGTCTCAAATGTGATACTATACCCGCATTCAATTGAGGAAGCCTGTATGGGGAGAGGAATCAACAGCGTTTACTTGAGCGACAGTCCGGTTATGGACAGAAAAAAGTGCGTCTATCTTGTTCCGGCTGTAGACAGGGCCGTTCATATTCTGGAACTGCTGAAGGCCGGCAGGAACGAAATGACGCTGGCGGAGATTACGAAAGCAACCGGGTGGCACAAAAGCAGCATCCAGAAGCTTCTGGTTACCCTCAGTTACCATGGAGTTCTCGAGAGAGACGAGGCCACCAAGCGGTATTCGCTCGGCATCGCGCTTGCAGAGTACGGGCGGGTAGCCCTGAACAATCTGGATATCCGTCTGATCGCAAAGCCGTACCTGAAGGAGCTTGTCGGCTACAGCGGGGAAACGGCAGTCCTCGCGATTCTGAATGGAACGAAGGTGGTGATGGTTGACAAAAAGGAGCCGGTCCTGCAGATTAGGGCGTCCCCCTTTATCGGATCTCGCTTAGCCGCTACCGCAACGTCCAACGGAAAGGCATTGCTGGCGTGGCTTCCCGAGGCGCGCGTCAACGAGATACTCAGGGTGGAAGGTCTCCGCGCCTTTACGCCGAAATCCATTGTGAGTCGGAAGGCGTATCGGGCGGAACTGGCCGCGACGCGCAAACGCGGATATGCCATTGATCGCGGCGAATTCCAGGAAGGCGCTACCGGAGTGTCCGCGCCCGTATTTGGTCCGGGACAGCGGGTGCTTGCTACTATCTCCATTGTCGGACCCGAATTTCGGATGACGGAGAAGATGATTCAGGATTGCGGCGCAAAATGCATGGAAGTCGCCGGACGACTGGGCGCCCGATTTGAAAAATCCATGAGTGCTTAAAGGCAAGAATGATGCATGTCGGCATCTTTTGCCATAAAATCAGGAAATGGCGATCGACCTTCCTGCAATCTCGTCACCGGTTTATCCTCTTAGCTTCACGCTTGTTCTTGCCTTTCAGACATTTGGGGCCCAGCACCTGGCTGCAATGGGGGGTATCGTGTTTCTCTGCGCGCTGGTTTCCCGGGCGGCGCGCGTGGCGTCGGATTCATGCCGTCTCCGTCTGGGGCGATTCCTCGGCTTGGCGCTGTTGGGCTATGTGGCCTGCATTTACATGCAGCAATGGCGTTCCGGCTCGCTGCGTTGGGAATATTCGCTCCCCTTGGATCTATGCAACCTGGTACTGATCGCCTGCATCGTGTCCCTTTTTCATCCCAATCAGTTTATGACGGAAATCGCCTACTTCTGGGGGTTGGGCGGCGTGGTGCAGGCCACCGTCACTCCCGATCTGGCCCAAGGCTTTCCCTCATGGGATTTCACGCTCTTTTTCTGGGGTCATGGCGCCACGTTGGTTGCAATTGCCTATCTCCTGTCCAGCCGCGGCTTCCAGCCGCGCCGTCACAGCATTCTGCGAATGATGATCGCGCTGAACGCATATGCGCTTATCGTCGGGACCCTCAATGCAATTGCCGGGTGGAATTACGGGTATCTGTGCCGCAAGCCCGTCATGCCGTCGCTGCTGGATTATCTGGGGCCATGGCCCTGGTATCTACTGTCGCTCGAGCTGATCGCATTTCTGACATTTCTGATTCTGGACCGGATCTGGCGTCTGTTAGTATGGTTCGGGCGACCGGAAAGGTCCGGAACGTTTAAGGGTCGGCAGTAATGGAGCGTTCATGAAACAAAGCAGGGAGCTTACCTTTCGCGCGATTGGCATCGGCCTGATATTGAGCTTGGCTATGGCTGCTGCAAACATGTATCTCGGCCTTAAAGTCGGAATCACTATTAGCGCCAATATCCCCTGCAGCGTCATCGCGCTCATTCTGTTTCATGCACTGATCAGTAACCGCTCCATTGCCGAAGTCAACCTATCGCCGGCCACCCGGTCTGGCGGCGAAGGCCGGGCGGCCGGGGGGGGTTTTGTGTTCCCTGCGCTCGTGCTTTCCGGTGCGGTGAAGCCTTTCGCGGAGTGGGGATTTTTTGAGTATGCCTCAGTGACTTTGGCCGTACTATCGGGGAGCATTCTCGGCATTGTCCTCACCGGTTTCCTGCGGCGCCCGATGGTGGTGGAATCCCGGGAGCTCAAATACCCGGAAGGGGTCGCTACCGCCGA
>CAZLHW010000430.1:0-2008 GCA_964559085.1 uncultured Acidobacteriota bacterium
GAGAAAAAAATCACCCCTCGAACGCGGGCGATTCTTGTGTGCAGCCCGAATAATCCGACCGGAACAGTATGCAGCCGGGAAGAGCTTCAGTTGCTGTTCGATCTCTGCGAAGAATTCAATCTTTTCCTGATCGCCGATGAGACGTATCGCGAGTTTGTTTACGACGATCTCAAGCCCCTCTCCATTCTTCACCTGGTGCCGGATAGCCAAAGGGTGATTGTGGTGGACAGTTTATCCAAACGCTTCAGTTTATGCGGAGCGAGGATCGGCTGCCTGTTGACATGTAATGAAGAGGTAATTGCAGCGGCGCTGAAAATGGCGCAGGCCCGCCTTGCA
This sequence comes from uncultured Acidobacteriota bacterium, assembly GCA_964559085.1. Classification (GTDB taxonomy): domain Bacteria; phylum Acidobacteriota; class UBA6911; order UBA6911; family UBA6911; genus UBA6911. Next base: position 337 of record CAZLHW010000430.1, read on the forward strand.
GCGCCGACGATTGATCAGTTTGCGGCGGCCTATATGCTGGATCATATTCAGGAGGATTACCTGGAAGGCGTTCGGAATGAATTTCAGATGCGCCGTGACGCTCTTTATAATGCCTTAAAACAAGTACCCGATGTTGTTATTCACAAGCCGGAAGGCGCTTTCTATGCCGTAGTCCAGCTTCCGGTGGATAATGCCGAGGATTTTGCTTCGTTCCTGCTCTCCCAATTCTCCTACAAAATGAGCACAACCTTTGTAGCGCCGGCAGCGGGATTTTATATGCAGAACTCCCAGGGAATCCAAAAGGCGCGGTTTGCTTATGTTCTGAACAGGGGCGACATCGAGCTTGCAATTGAAGCCCTTGCCGCCGGGTTGAAAAAATATAAACAGAGGTAGTCGGAATCCGGAAGCTGCATGCGGCCGGATTTCCTATTGGACTCCAGGATTTTTGGTTTTGAATGCCGACAGAGAAGTGTGTGATGCAGAGGCTGCTAAAGAAGGTCAGACTTTTCCAGCCGTTGAAGTACTTCGCTAATTTTATTCACTAGTTTCCGAACGTGGGAGAGGAGGGGGCACATGGCCGACGTTTTTACTCATGACCTCATCATTTTCGGCGCGGGATTGGCCGGCTTGCGGGCAGCAATCGAAGCCTCGCGTGTCGCGCAGGGAAAACTGGACATTGCCGTAATTTCCAAGAACCAGTTGATGCGGGCCCATTCCGTTGCAGCGGAAGGCGGCACTGCCGCAGTGTTGCGGCCGGAGGATGGAGACAGCATCGAGCTTCATTCCTGGGATACCGTCAAAGGCAGCGACTTTCTGGCGGACCAGGATGTCGTTGATTTGTTCTGTCAAACTATTCCGAAAGAGATCCTTCAGCTGGATCATTGGGGGATTCCGTGGACGCGCCGTGAAGACGGCCGCATTGCGCAGCGGCCATTCGGAGGTCACAGTTACCCGCGCGCCGTGCTGGCTCAGGACAAGACCGGATTTTTCGAGATGCAGACGCTCTACGATACGCTGCTGCGATACAACAATGCCAGGCATTACAACGAGCATTTTGTCACGTCTATTCTGGTGGAAAACAACACGTTCGCCGGACTGACGGTCATTGACATGACCACGGGCCAGTTCAAGGTCATCCGCGGCAAAGCTCTGATTATTGCCAGCGGCGGCGCAGGTACCCTCTTCGGGTTTACAACCTATTCTCAAACCGTGACCGGGGACGGAATGGCCCTTGCCTATCGTGCGGGTATACCTCTGGAAGATATGGAGTTCCTGCAGTTCCACCCGACCGGCCTTGTCCCCTCCGGAATTCTGATGACCGAAGCCTGCCGCGGCGAGGGAGGCTACCTTATTAACAGCAAGGGGGAGCGCTTCATGAATAAATATGCCCCCTCAAAGGGGGAGCTGGCGCCGCGCGATCTGGTCTCTCGCTCTGAAATGACGGAAATCGAGGAAGGGCGGGGCATAAAGGAGCCAAGCGGTCTGGACTACATATATTTGGATCTGCGCCATCTCGGGGCCAAGCGCATCAATGAGCAGCTTCCCCTGATCCGTGAAGTCTGCATCGAGTTCAACGATCTCGATCCCATCAAGGAACCCATTCCGTGCCGTCCTGTGGCGCACTATTCCATGGGAGGCGTCGAAACCAACATCAAAGGCGCCACCCGCATCA
>CAZLHW010000430.1:2018-3822 GCA_964559085.1 uncultured Acidobacteriota bacterium
GCATTTATGCCGCCGGAGAAGCCGCCTGCGTAAGCCTGCACGGGGCCAACCGGCTGGGATCCAACTCCACCGGCGAATGCCTCGTCTTCGGCGGGATTACGGGAGCGGAAGCTGGACGCTACTGCAATGAAACCCAAAAGGCGGCCCCGGTTCCCGAGGCCCAGGTTAACGCGGAGCATAAACGCATTTTCCGAGATCTCATGTCTCAAAACGGCACCGAAAACCTCTACGAAATCCGCAGAGAGCTGCGCACATGCATGGACAGGCACGTAGGCGTTTTCCGCACGGGACCTGAGCTCAGCATGGCGCTCGATATCATCCACACGCTCCGGAAACGGTTCGCCAATATCCGCATAGATGATAAGAGTTCAGTCTATAACACCAACCTGTACCACGCCCTGGAAACAGCCAATCTGCTCGACCTCGCAGAGGTCATGGTTACGGGCGCGCTGACCCGAACCGAATCCCGCGGCGGCCACGCCCGTCGCGATTTCCCGAACCGTGACGATGAAAATTGGCTCAAACATACGCTGGCGTTCTTCACGGAGCAGGGACTGAAGCTTGATTACAAGCCGGTCACCATCACAAACTGGCAACCCGTGGAAAGGAAATACTGAGTTTATAAGGAGGGGCTCCTATGCAAAACAGACATGAAAACAATCTCGGCCTTATGGGTTGGCTCGCCGGCGGACGCTACGGCGCCGAACGCTATGCGTATGCGGTGCATCGACTGACCGGCCTCGGCATTCTCATCTATTTCCTGATGCATATCTTTGTGACCGGCTCCCGCGTGGGCGGCCCGGAGCAATGGAATAGCGCCATGGCGTTTTTCGATTCCCCGGTCTTCAAAGTCGGCGAATTCATGGTCTTTCTGGCATTCGCCTATCATGCCCTGAACGGCATCCGACTGATCCTCGTCGAGCTCGGCTTCATGGTCGGCAAACCCGGCCTTCCTTCTTATCCTTACAGCTACTCAACGCTGCGGCAGAGACCGTTGTTCGTTGCCGTTATGGTGATCGCCCTGGTGCTCATGATCATCGGCGGCGCCGACTTTTACACCATTCTGATGAAATAGGGGGAACTTATGCGCGAATCGAAACTATGGTCGTGGCACATCCTCACTGCCGTAATCATTCTTTTTCTGCTCGGCCTGCACATGGGCATCATGCATCTTGGAGAAATTTTGCACGCGCTTGGCATTGGAGCCGGCGATCCCACTCATGCCTCTAATGTTTTCCGCCGCAGTCAGCAGATCTTCTTTATGATCACTTATATTTTATTGCTGGGATCCGCTCTGTTTCACGGGCTCTATGGTCTCCGCAGCATGCTGTTTGAGTTGTCGCTTTCCAAGGGAATTCAGAAAGCCATCGGCAGCCTGTGCGCCGTGGTCGGTCTTGCCCTGTTCGTTTACGGTAGCTATGCTGCAATTGCGGTGTTCCAGTTGAAGGGAGTACAGCCATGAGCCATTCCGCTACGAAAGATTCTGATGTCATCAAAACCGTTCGCTTCGAAGTATTGCGCTATGATCCTCAGAAAGATAAGGCGCCCTATCTCCGCCAGTATTCCGTGCCGGTCACCAAGGGGATGACGGTGCTCGACGGCTTGCACTGGATCAAGGAGCACGAGGACCGAACCCTTTCCTGGCGCTCCTCCTGCCGTATGGGAATTTGCGGCTCCTGCGGCATGTTCATCAACGGATTGCCCCGGCTTGCCTGCAACAACCAGATCGTTCATCTCCATTCCGAGGTTATAAGCATTAAGCCGCTTCCCAATTACGACATCATCAAAGACCTCGTTCCGGACC
>CAZLHW010000431.1:0-3806 GCA_964559085.1 uncultured Acidobacteriota bacterium
AGCCCCTCTGTATGCTGCTCCTAAAGCAGCACCCGGCGTAATGTCCGTTAACATTAACCCGAACGCATCGCAGGAAACCTTGTTTGCTGATGATGGTCCTATGGAGACTGCTACAACGCTTGGTAAGATTGATGTAGAAATCAAGAAAAACGAACTTACCACAGAAAATAAGGCAGACCTTCTTGGACACACCATTGATGGCGATGGAGGCCTTGTGTATGGCGATTCTGACGTTCCACCTTTTGTTGCTATTGGCTTCAGGTCTTTGAAGTCTAATGGTAACTATCGTTACGTCTGGTTATACAAAGGTAAGTTTACTGACCCTGAGGACCAGAACGAAACAAAGGGTGATAGCATTAACTTCCAGGCTGATACCATTAAGGGACAGTTCGTTAAACTGAACTATCCAGTTACCATTGGTAGCAAGGAGGTTCGTATGTGGAAATATGAACTTGATGGAGATAACCCTGGAGCTAGCGAGGCAGCTATGTCTTCTTGGTTTGATACCGTTAAAATGCCAAGTTAAGGAGGGATAGCAGATGAGTACTTTGAATATTACTACAGATACTTCTGGTAAGGTAATTGAGGTAAGGGTCGATGACAAAATCATCGAGAACGTTTCTGACGTTTCCCAGAACTTTACGCGAGGCGAGCTTGTAGCTACTATCAAGGCTACGTTTGACAGTATCACAGTTACTGAGCAGGCAGGAACACCTGCACCTGCTCTGACTGTTGCCTTTAGTGCTGGTTCTGTTGCTGGTTCTACGAAGGCTACTATCACTGGCGAAGCTGGTTCTGGTAACCACTTTGCTTATGCAGTTGCTGATACAACGCAGGCTACTCCTAATGTAGGTGATGTAGTATCTGGTGTTACAACCTATGTATCTGGTAACAATATTACTGGTGTTACTGCTGGTAAGAGCGTTGCGATTTATGAGCTTACTGCTGACAACAAGGTTGTTAAGTTTACTGCTCATACTCTCATCGATAGTGAGATTAAAACTGCTGAGTAAATAATTCCGTTAAATGATTGGAGGTATCCTAATGGCTAACGTAAAAGATGTAAAGTCTAAAGCTGTTAAGATTACCCTTACAGACGGCGTTGAGCGTACCATCAAGTTTACGCTCAATGCTTTGGCTGAACTCGAAGACAGATATGGCTCAGTTGATGAAGCGTTTAAGCAGCTTGATAATAACAGTGTTAAGGCTGTACGTTGTATCCTTTGGGCTGGTCTTATTCATGAAGACCCTGAGCTTACAGAGCAGCAAGTCGGTAATCTTATTGATATTCAGTATATGCAGGAACTTATGGCGTCTCTTGGTGAGGCATTCGACGCAGATATGCCTGAACCTGAAAAGCTTCCTGAGACTGCAGAACCTAAGCAGGACGGTGCACAGGACCCAAACGCCTAAATCCCAGCAATAAAGATGGGGCCAATCCGTTCAGTACAGACGACTGGGATTGGCCGTATATTTTATATGTTGGTAGAGTAAGGTTGCAGTATACTGATGAAGAAATAATGAACATGACGCCTAGAAAGTTTAAGTCGCAACTTGACGTGCATTACGATGTACAAAAAAGATTGCATGGTGGAAAATCACAAAGAAATTCTACTGACCAAGTTGGTTATATTGACCAAATTCCAGGTTGGTAATAAGGAGGTGTTACAATGGCTAGCTTTGCAAATTTGACTGCAAACTTAAATCTTAATATCCAGAACTTTGCAAGCAATATGCGCAGAGCTTCTAGCATAGCAAATCAGTTCTCTGCCAACCTAAAAGGTCAGATTAACGGAGGACTTGTAGAACCTGCTAAGAAGTCTAAGTTTGAGTTCAAAGATGTAGCTCGTATCGTTCAAGGTATTATGGTTTCTAAAGTGTTCTATAGCGGATTGAACGCTATTAGAAGTGCTACAAATGCAGTTTGGGAATTTAGCCAGGAACTTGAGTATGCAAAGATTGCGTATTCTAATCTATTTGGTGACACTGCCTTAGCTGATGAGTTCATCAATGTGCTTAAGGACTTTGCGGCTACAACACCGTTCTCCTTCACAGAATCCGAGGCTGCGGCGAAGCGTTTACTTGCATATGGTATTCAGTATAAAAACGTCATGTATGTAATGCAGGGCGTTCTTGCTGCATCGTCTATGCAAGGAAACCCACAGGTAATTGAGTCTGTCTCAAGGGCGCTCGGACAAATCTACACAAAGGGTAGATTGATGAATGAAGAGATGAGGCAGCTTGCTGAAGCAGGTATTCCTGCGTACGAAATCTTACAGGAGAAGCTTGGACTTACTCAGGAACAGCTACAGAATCTTGGTAAGGAAAGTATCCCTGCAAGTAAAGCCATCAATGCTTTAGTAGATGGTATGAATGAGCGTTTTGGTGGAGTAGTTTCCGCTTCATCTAAGACATTAAAAGGCATTATCAGTAATATTAAAGATAATACTGCAATGCTTATATCTGGTGCTTTTGAGCCACTAATTACTCACATAAAATCTGGCTTGAATGAGCTTGGAGAATTCTTGTTTAAGATGCGAGAAATATTCGAGCTTAAGGGTCTAGGTGGTGTATTCGAAGCAATATTCCCGCCTGAACTACACAGTACTATAAGAATGTTTGTAGCTAACCTTATGGCAGTACACCAAGCAAGTCTAAGATTGGTAGCATCCTTAAGTGGTTTACTTAGGCCAGTATTAGAGGCTCTTCTTAAAGTATATAATGCTTTTGTCCCAATTCTTACAACTATACTTAATGTGTTGTCTGTTATGGTATCTTGGATTACACATAATGCAACGGCTATGAAGATTCTTACTGCTGCATTGGCTGCTGCAGCGGCGATGTGGGTAGCTTTCAAAGTGAAGGCTCTTGCTACAGCGGTTGTTGCAGGCGTTATTAGACTAATATCCAAAGCACTTGCTGGTTTATCAGCTATGCTTACCTTCGTCGCTGCACATCCGTTCTGGTCATTGCTTATTGCTCTTACAGGATTGGTTGTAGGTCTCTCTGGGGGCTTTGGTAAATTAAGTGACGCCATCAGTGGTATGTTCAAAAAGGTAACCGCTATCAATGGCATAGACCCTGACAAAGTACTTCTTCCTTCACAAAAGGAAAGAGCTAATGATTTGAATAAGTTCAATGAAGCTCTTGACGGTACGAAAGATTCAATGGATGACTTAGCTGACTCTACTGGTAAAGCTACTAAGGCTGCAAAAGGTTTACTTTCATTCGATGAAGTGTTTAAGCTTAACCAGCCTGATGAAGGTACTAGTAATGGTATTGATACTGACACAGACTTTGAGATGCCTGATTTGTCTGGGTTAGATGCAAGTTCATTTATTCCTGAAGTACCAAGCTTTGAAGGTTTCGCTAGCAATTTCGTAACAGACATGGTTAATGCTCTGAAGGATAAATTTATCGGAGCTGGCATTGGCGCAATACTTGGAGGTATTCTCGGTGGTATACTCGGTGGACCACTTGGTGCTAAGATTGGTGCTATTGCCGGAGCTATTGCTAGCTGGTTCTGGAGTGACCTTGCTGATGCATTAGGCTTGACTGATGTTGGAAAAGTTGCTGTGCCTATCGCCACCGGTCTTGGAGCTATAATCGGCGCTCTTATTGGTGGACCACTCGGCGCCGTTATTGGAGCCGGTATTGGTGCATTAGTTGGCTGGTTAATTGACTCTATTGCGAGAGGCTTTGAGAACGGTGACTGGTCACAGGTTGGTTATCCTCTTGGTATTGGTGTTGGTGCTGGCATTGGTTTTATAATAGGTGGTCCTGCGGGTGCTGCAATAGGTGCTGCA
>CAZLHW010000432.1:0-3806 GCA_964559085.1 uncultured Acidobacteriota bacterium
GTGGCGAGTATGGAGGATTACTCAGCATGACCGCGCCGAACGATGCCTGCATATACGCGGCAGTGTAAATCCTTTCCGCATCGGGGAACTTGCGGGAGGCCGCCGCAAACCTGTTTCGATCCCTACGCCGGCTGGACGCCATGGGCCTGAACAGGATTATTGCGCGCCCCGTCCGCCGGGAAGGATTGGGGCTGGCGATCATGGACCGCCTTCAACGTTGTGCGGCGAAATATTGAACAGAAACCGAGACCGGAGCATTCTTTCTTGCGGTACCTGAATTCCGGTTTTCCTATGCTACAGTAGATTTCATGTTTCTTGATTGTAATGAAGTGATTCCGAACAGGCTTTGGGTAGGAGGCTGCGTCCGGCCTGAAGATGTGCGATTGCTGCGACAGATGGAGATCACGTCCGTCGTCAATCTGCAGAGCGATCGCGATTTTTCTGTTTACGGCATAAATATAAAAAAGCTACTCAAGGCGTTCTCTCAAGCAGACATTGAATTGCGCCGGATCCCCACCCCTGATTTTGACAAACAAGCCCTATCAGACAATCTTCCACAGGCGGTTGAAGAACTCGAAAAAGCGCTCGCACCGCGATGGGCCAGGGTCTACGTGCACTGCTCCGCCGGCATCAATCGCGGTCCCACGCTTGCCGCGGCCTATCTCATCAAGCGGGAGGCAATGTCGGCCCAGGAAGCCTACGATTTCCTTGTTTCTCGACGAGACTGCAATCCCTATCTGGAAGTATTGAAGCGATACGAAGCGTTCATCCAAAGGAGCTGACCGGATTCAGTCAGATTGCAGGATACATTTTCCCGGGCAGGATAAATAATGGAACATTCTATAGGCACTCCGCTGTTCTGGACTTCCTTCGTCGCCGTTGTACTGATTCTCCTTGCCGTAGACCTCGGAATATTTCACCGCCGCGCCCATGCAGTGAGTTTTCGCGAAGCGACCGCTTGGAGCATCTTTTGGATCCTTTTGTCCGTTCTCTTCGGCCTTTGGATTTCCCTTCATTTCGGCAGGCAGCACGGTCTCGAATTTTTTGCAGGCTATCTGATAGAAAAAGCCCTGAGCGTCGACAATATTTTTGTTTTTATCCTGATATTTTCCTATTTTTCCGTGCCGGCAAAGCTGCATCATCGCGTCCTCTTCTGGGGAATTCTGGGCGCCCTCATTATGAGAGCCGTCTTTATTGCAGCCGGCGCGGCTCTGATTCAGACATTTCATTGGGTGATCTATATCTTCGGCGCATTTCTGGTGTTTACGGGATTCAAAATTCTGTGCAAAGGGGAAACTGAAGTGGACCCCCAGAAAAATCCGGTGGTACGGCTGTTTCAGAAAATTGTGCCGCTGACGAACGGGTTCGAGTCGGGCCAATTCTTTCAGCGCCATGCCGGGAAAATAGCAGCCACGCCGCTCGCCCTGCCTCTGGTTACTGTCGAGGTTACCGACATCGTCTTCGCTGTCGATTCCATTCCGGCCATTTTTGGGATTACCCGCGACCCGTTCCTTATCTACACCTCCAATGTATGCGCCATTCTGGGGTTGCGGGCCCTCTATTTTCTACTGGCGGCCGTGGTAAATCGTTTTGTCTATCTGGGAACCGGGCTTGGAATAATTTTGATGTTTATTGGCGTAAAGATGCTGCTGAGCGGCTTTATTGCAATTCCGATTGGTCTGTCTCTGGCATTCGTTACCGCAATCCTGGCAGGATCCATTCTCCTGTCGCTTCTTTGCCCGCCCAAAAATCTCTGAGCGCCGCAACGCACTGAAGCATTTCCGCTTGAATGCTCTTTTGCCCCTGAGAGGAGAATTAAGGGGCACGCGGAACCCATGGCTGACGGCATGGGCTTCACAAAAGGCGCGCGACGAACTCTAAGCGCTCTTTCGAAGTTCAACCAGCACCTGCCGAGCAACGGCCTTAAGCGTGGGAAGCACGCCAACGCCTTGCGGAGCGACAGCTTCAATAACGGGTTCTCCCTTAACCTGGAGCTGCTGCTTGAGATCTTCTATCGGCATGGCGCCTGGAAGATCCCGCTTGTTTAATTGCAGAACATAAGGAATTTTTTCCAGATCAAATCCGTGCTCCTTCAGATTCTGGGCAAGGTTTGCAAGAGATTCCAGGTTCGCATCCATACGTTCTTCCTGAGAATCGGCCACAAAAACAACGCCGTCGGCCCCCTTCAAAATGAGTTTGCGGCTGGAATCGTAAAAAACCTGCCCCGGTACTGTGTACAAATGGAACCGCGTGCGGAATCCGCGAATTTGACCGAGATCAATTGGGAGAAAGTCGAAAAAGAGCGTCCGTTCAGTCTCCGTGGCAAGGGAGACCAGCTTCCCTTTATTCTCGGGGCTCGTGATCTGGTAGATGTACTGAAGATTCGTCGTCTTTCCACCCAGGCCGGGGCCGTAATAGACAATCTTGCAATTGATTTCCCGTGCTACGTAATTAATGAAGGTCAAGTTCGTTTCCTTTAATAAAATAGGAGTTGAAAAGTCACTCCCCTAAAAGCTGCTCGAGCTCCTCGTCGCTAAACAGCGGAGGGGACATCGAAGGTTCCTGCTTTTCCATTCTTCGCTGATAGTCCCGGATCACATCTTCCAGCAGCTGTGTCGTGCGTTTGCATTTGTAGCGCACCATCCCGGAAGACGCAGAGGCGTCGAAAACCAAAACCAATGAAAACCGTTTGAGCAGATCGGAGATAAAAAGACTGCGTTGCCGGCCCTGATGTATCAAAACCGAAAACTCTTTTTCCCCAACGATGTTTGCCAATCCATCTGTTGCCGCCAGATTGGCCGCGGATAGTGAGGCTAGCGCTGTACAATCGATAGTATCCGCCGATCCCGAAATTACAATCGGCTGACCGCTCCGACTGATCAGCAGGACCAATTCCGCACGCAAATCCTGCTGCATTTTGGCCAGAATCGACCTGATGCGCAGGTAGTCGGTTTCGTGCAAGTTCAATGTATTGGAGCTCACGTCTCGATAATTACCTAATGTACTGATATTATTTATTTTAACTGCTATTCAAGTTGCGGCCGAGTTTCCTACGCGTTCCTTCCTCCGGGTCTTGTTCCGGGATCCCGTGGTTCCCAGGATTGCGCCCCTGGCGGAGGTCCCAATTCTTCCGCTCTGCCTTATGCTTACCTGATTTGCTTCAGTTCAAGTCTCTAAAAACATTTGAGATGATCACCCATCTCAAAGATCTTGCGCTTGACTTATCGTCGGAATTTTCCTAATAATACAGACAAAATTTGGGATCACGAGATCTCCAGAGACAAGTTATTTATCTCTAGAGATTTATGGGAAATTGATGGCGAGGGTACTGGCGCAGAAAAAAAACGTCAAAAGCAAATCCGGCAAGGGTGCCCGTCCTGAGAAAACCAGCGGGGTAAAGTCGGCACCGAAGCCGTCTCAGGCTAAAAGTGCAACAAGGGGCAAAGTCCCAGCCGGAAAAGCCAAGCACACAACGGCAACAAAAGCCAAAAAGGAACCGTTGCGCCACGCCCATAGCCATCCCAAGGAAAACATGCACATGGAAGCAGAATCCAGCAAACCAGCAATAAGGGCCGGTGCTACTTCCACTTTCGGCAATGCGCCACGCCTGCTGCGTCAAACCAAAACAACCGCAGCGGCACTGGCTCTTTTGGAAAAAGGCGTGGAGCTGATTTTTAAAAAGGAATTTAAAAAGGCCAAAACGGAATTGACATCGCTCCTGGAACAATATCCGGGCGAACTGGAAATACTGGCGCGGGCGCGAAGCTATATTCAGATTTGCGCCCGCGAAGAAGCAAGTCTCCGAC
>CAZLHW010000433.1:0-3796 GCA_964559085.1 uncultured Acidobacteriota bacterium
AGGAGGGCTAATGGATCTGTCGGCCGGGAACCCAGGCCTTCGGATGCTTCGCATCCTGCGGCCTGGGCTGCTCTTCCTTGCACCTTCGATGCACAGAGCGCCGGCCATCGGCACAATCTGGGCGTAATCGCCAACGCCATGCATCCAAGACCGTAAGGCTTCGCGCCCTGGTGCTTGCATTGGCGCAGATCGGGCCGGCATCCGCGCGAGGAATGGCCGCGCGTTTATTCCAGCCCATATTCGTGCAGTTTGTCGTAAAGCAGGCGGCGGTTGATCTTCAAAATTTCCGCGGCGCGGGTGCGGTTCCCTCCGGAGGAGGCCAATGCCTGTTCGATCAAGCGGCGCTCCAGTTTTGCGACCGCTCCGCGAAGGCCGTCTTCAAGCGAGATGGATTCCGCAGACTCTCCGGTGGACAGGCCGGCAGAGACTTCCAGGTGTTCCCTGAGGATGACGCCGGACCGGCTGAGAATGAGGGCGCGTTCCAGACAGTGCTCGAGTTCGCGGACGTTTCCGGGCCAATCGCTGCTGCAGATAAGCGCCTTCGCTTCGTCCGAAAGCGTAGGGACCTGCATCTTGAGCCGGCCCGCGCTGCGGCGCAGCAGAAATTGCGCCAGTTCCATCAGATCCTCGCGCCGTTGCCGGAGCGGGGGAATCCGGATGGTGACGACATTCAACCGGTAATAGAGATCTTCCCGAAAGCGGCCTTCGCGGACGGCCGCTTCGAGATCGCAGTTGGTTGCCGCCAGGATGCGGACATCGAGAGGGATTGTCAGATTGGATCCGAGGCGCTCGATACAATGGTCCTGCAGCACGCGGAGCAGCTTGACCTGGGTGGAGGGGGCAAGTTCGCCGATCTCATCCAGAAAGAGGCTCCCTCCGGCTGCGTATTCGAATTTCCCGATTCTTCTCTGCGAGGCTCCGGTGAACGCTCCGCGTTCATGTCCGAACAGCTCCGCTTCCAGGAGCGTTTCCGGGATCGACGCACAATTCACTTTCACCAGACGCCGCGAAGCCCGCAGGCTGTGTTTATGGATGGCCCGGGCAACAACCTCCTTCCCGGTTCCGGATTCTCCGCGGATCAGCACCGTGGAATCCGTGACCGCCACCTGGCCGATCAGCTTGTACAGCTTCTGCATGGCGGGGCTGCTGCCGACGATTTCCGACTCTTGCTGGGCGTCCTCTTCAATCTTGTAGCTTTCGAGTTCGCTGGTTCTGCGGCGATCCTCAATAGCCCGCTGCAGCTGAATCAGCAGTTCGTCAAAGTTCAAAGGCTTGGTCAGATAATCGAACGCACCCAGCGCCATGGCTTCGATTGCGGCCGCGCTGGTTCCGTAAGCCGTCATGATCAGAACCGCGGGCGGGGCCGGCGATTCTTTGAGCTCGCGAAGAAGCGTCAAGCCGTCCTTGAGCGGCATGCGGATATCCACAAGAGCCGCTTCCACTGCGGACTGGCTGAGGATTCTCGAGGCTTCCATCCCGTCCGGAGCGCAGAGAACGCTGTATCCTTCATCTTCCAGCAGTGCGCGCAGCGACTCGCGCGCCTGAGGTTCATCTTCGGCGATAAGAACAGAGGCTTTAGTTCGCATCCGTGGCGCTCCTCTCAATGGGGAGCAACATTATAAAGGTAGTGCCCGAATTTTCGGATTCGAATTCCAGGGCGCCTCCGTGGTTGGCGACGATTTCTCTTGAAACCGCAAGCCCCAGACCGCTCCCCGTCGGTTTTGTCGTGTAATAGGCATCGAACATGTGCTGCCGGACATCCTCCGGAATGCGGTTTCCTTCATCGGCGATCTTGATGCAAACATTCGGGCCCAGATACTCCGCCGACAGCCGCACCGTTCCGGACGGCGGCGACGCTTCAATCGCATTCAACAGCAGGTTTATCAGAACCTGTATAATTTGGGGGCCGTCCACATCCGCTTTGAGACCTGCTTCCAGTGTTTGGATTACAACCTGAACGCCCCTCTGCTGCATGGGTTCATGCACCATTTTGATCGCCTGGCGGATCAGCGGCTCGATTTCCTGTGGGTGGCGGTTGACCATGGCCGGCCGGCCGAATGCCAGGAGCCTTCCCACAATCATATCGAGGCGGTCAATTTCCTGAAGACACTCCTGAACCTCATTCGATGCCGTGAGTCCTTTTTTCAACCGGCGATCCAGCAGTTGGAGCGTGAGCTTAATCGAATTCAGAGGATTCCGGACTTCATGCGCAACGCCGGAAACCACCTTGCCCAGCGCGGCCAGCCGGTCCTGCTGCCGGAGCTTTTCCTCAAGAGCCATGCGCCGCTCCGCCATGCGGTTGATGGCCTGCACTACCTTCCCGAGATCTCCGCGAATCGGGGGGAGGCGAAAGGAGAAATTGTCTTCGAGACGACGGAGACCGAGGTTGATGGTTGCAATTCCTGAATGGAGCATATACCAGATCGATATGATGCCGCCCAATCCGAGAATTGCCGATAAAACCAGCGCCGTCAGCCACCAGCGATGGGTGCCGATTATGGGGTAGCGCAGAACCGGCACGCGCCGCATCGTCCAGAAAATCATGTCGCCCGACCGCACGGCGGCTCCTACGACCAAATCCCGATCCCACCACTCGGACTGGGTTATGATTTCGCCCGCGTTAGCCGAACGATTCGCCAAAGAGCGGATAAAGTCGCGCTCCATTTCCGTCAACTCCGCTGCGGTTCCGGAAGCCGCAGTGGGGTAGGCATACCCCATAATTTTCCCCCGCGACAGAAGATACATGCCCCCCTTGATGCCCGCATAGGCCTGCAGCACGGTCACGGAAATTCCCATGAGGGAAATTTCCTGAGCGTCCGGAGGCAGGTTTTTGAGGGGATCCCCGCCGTACTCCGCCCTTTCCTGGTATTGAACCTTGAGCTCCCGGCAGGCGGTGGTACAGAGCTGCTGCGAGTCGGTCAGAAGCTTGTTTTCCGTTGTGAAGATTACGTCCTGAACGATGAAGGCAGCCAGCGCCGCCACCGCCAGAGAAGCCGCGGCGATGAGGAATGCTTGAGCGCGGAAACTTGCAGGAGCTGGCCAGAGCATTGGGGTTTATTTAATGGCAGCAGGGTCCGGCATTTGAACCATGGCCTGAGCAATGCTTTCCAAAGCAAACACTATAAAGGAAGACGCATCGCCGAGCAACCTTGCCCGCTGAAATTCCCTGGCATCGAGCGCTCCCCGAGCCTGCTGATAGAGGCTTTTGGACCAGATTACATACTGATCCATGCCCTTTTCGTTGATCAGAGAGGCGAAGAATTCAGCCTGACGGACCCGGAAATAGCATCCCGGCAGAAAAAGCCCTGCACCCCAGTAATCCTGTTCCTGCGGCGTTCGTTCGATCCGGCGGGACCAGACTATTCTATCGTGGGCCTCCAGAATGGCATTGGCGGCGGCGATGAACCTGCCGAATCGGAAATAATTCTCACGGGATGATTTTGCGCGCTCCACCAGCTCCGAGGCCTGGGCATACAGAAATTCCAGCTCCGGTCCCGACTGGTTGGCCCCCTTGGCTTTCTCAAGCCGCTTGGTTGCTTCCTCGATCCAATCCGGCCCCTTTATTTCTCCAGGGCGCCACCGGTCTGTTGCTTTAGACTGCTGGGGGCCAAAGAGCGGGTAAGCAGCCGCGCGCGGGCAGAGGCCGAAACAGAATAGCGCCAACACCGGAATCCATCGCTCCAGTTTTAAGCCGGCCATACGGGATCCTGCTGCTGCCACCAGGGCATTCCTTTCATCACTCCGCGCGCATTATATACTGTCTGGAATTGGACTGTGCCGGCATCCGCGGAATTTT
>CAZLHW010000434.1:0-3794 GCA_964559085.1 uncultured Acidobacteriota bacterium
ATGCAGCTTTGAATGCCGCCGCGCGGCGAGAACTCGCCCCGAACCGTCATAGATACGGGTTTGCACGCATCCACAAGATCGTTCAGGATACGGTTCACCGCGTTTTCGTAGAAGATGCCGAGATTGCGGTACGCGGTGATGTATTCTTTCAGCGATTTCAGCTCCAGGCACCACTTATCGGGAACGTAAGTAACATAGATCGTTCCAAAATCAGGCAACCCGGTCTTGGGACAGATTGCCGTATATTCGGGAAGAATGATTTCGATGTCGTATCCCGGGTACTGATTCTCCCAGCATTCAATCGGCGGCAGCGGCGCCGTGATCCCGGCTTTGGCATGTTGTTTTGTATAGCGTCTCATAATGTCAACCTAACATAAAACGATTCGAGATTCGAGGTTCGAGATCAAATTGTCTGCAACAGAATCTTTGCCAGTGTTTCTTTGAGTTATTCTTCGCGTTCTTAGCGACTTAGCGGCTAATTCGGCCTAACCGCAAAGACGCCAAGTGCGCGAAGAATCGCAAACAAAATGTACCGGTAATTCAATTGTTATGGTCCACTCGAATTGCGAATTGTGTTCCTTGCCCGGTAAATCCAGTCCCGGTTTTCTTTTCTGAAAAACCTCGGACTCGAGCGCGCCTGATCGAGAATCGACTGCAGCTGCAGCCGCATCAGGTCGGCGTCGCCGGCTTCTTTGGCGGCCATCGCCAGCCAGTAGCGTCCTTCCGGATCCGATCCGCGCTTTGTCAGAAAATGTTTCAGGAACTCGATCGCCTTTTCCGCATTACCGGTATGCAGATAACCCTTTCCGACCTCGCGGATGATGTCTCCAAGACCGTATTCCGGATTCAGGCGGTAGGTTTCCTCGTAGTGTTCCAGGGCCTGCGTCCACTCGCCTTTCTTTTCATGCACGCGCCCGAGATAATAGTGATAGTCCGGATCTTTCGGATCGATTTTGAGGGCGTTCTCGAAATATCTGCGCGCCGCATCCAGGCGTCCGCGTTTCAGGTATATCAAACCGAGCTGGTACTGCGCATCGGCGTCCCGTGGATTCAGCGACAGAGTGCGAAGATGCCGCCGGTAAGCCTGCTCCCCAGCGCGCGCGATCCGATAGCCGCGAATCCACTGCCAGCCCAGGAACACAAACAGCATCAGGAATAAGAAAGGCAGCGAATAAATAAAAGATGTCAAAATGTAATAAAGCGGCGCCGTAAGCCAGGAGAGAAAGAAAACACCCAGCGCCTGTACGGGCGACAAATAATTCAGTTGTTTGATTGCCCAGAAAGTGTATCCCAACAGCAGCAACGATCGCGCCAGCATGCCGATCGAAATTTCAAGAGGCCCGACAATTAGAAAATGCGGAACCAGCCACTGCAGCGGCGCGCATATCAGGTAGAGAATACCCCAGAGCGGCAGGATCGCGGAAAGATGCGCCTGATATTCCTGTCGCGAAACAACCAATCCCGGTCCGTCGCCGGAGATGGCATTGCTGGTTGCGACTATTACCGGGATATAAATCAGCAGCAGGAAGAGCAGCGCCTGGAGCAGCTGAAAATCGAGAATGGCGCCGACCACCCCGGGGCGCCTAGCCGCCATTTCAGGCAGCATGGCATACACCGCATTCCGTATAAGCGCATAGGAGCTGAATCCTGCGCAGAAGCACACGACGCCGACAACGGGCGTTCGGCTCTCCGCCTGCGCCCGCAGAGCCGCCGTGCGAAATGCGAGCATACCGAATAGGTTTGACAGGAGCTTCATGGGCTGAGTTTGTACCCGACTCCATAAATTGTGAGAATGTACCGGGGATTCCGATAATCCTCTTCCAGTTTCTTTCGGAGCTTTACAATGAAGTTATCGACGGTTCGATTGGAAGGGAAATTATCCGTCCCCCACACCTTATCCAGAATTTCATCGCGCGTCACGGGCTGATTGGCGCGGGAGTAGAGCAGTTTGAACAGCTCCACCTCATAATGGGACATGGAATATTCTCCCTTTCCCCGCCGGATGATGAAGTGTTTGACGTCGACCGTGTTCGGCCCCACTTGAACCACATCAATATCCTGCTGCTGCGAGTATTGGCTGTGGCGGCGCAGAAGGGCCATGACGCGTGCCGACAATTCCCCCACGCTGAAAGGTTTGGGCAGACAATCATCGGCGCCCACCTTAAATCCCCGGATCTTGTCGTGATCCTGCGATTTCGCCGTCAGCATGAGTATGGGAACGCGATGCTTCCGTCGAATCTGCTCGCACACTTCATAGCCACTGATATCCGGCAGCATCAGGTCCAGAATAATGCAGTCCGGCTCTTTGCGGCCCGCAATCTGGATCCCTTCCTTTCCTGTTTCGGCGAGGCACACTTCATACCCGTCAAACTCGAGGATATCTTTGAGCCCCCGGGCCATTTCTTTTTCGTCTTCAATAACAAGAATTTTTGACATCGATATATCAATTCGAGATTCAAGATTTGAGATTCGAGATTTTGCCCGAATCGTCGTCTGCTGTCCGGATCGGGATTCTCAGCGTAAAGGTGCTTCCCCGTCCCGGTTCGCTTTGCACCAAAATTTCCCCCTTATGCAGTTCCGCTACATGCTTGGTAATGGCAAGGCCTATACCGCTGCCGCGAACGCGGCGAACGGAAGGATCGCTGCCGCGGAAGAATTTGTCAAATATCTTCTGCTGTTCGGATTCGGGTATGCCCACGCCGTTATCCGTGACGGACAAATCCACATACCCGTTGTTCTTTTGAATGCGTATATCGATCTTTTTCTTCTCCCCGGAGTATTTGATGGAATTATCCAGAAGGTTGATAAAGGCCATTGTGATCGAATTGGGGTCCGCATAGCAATTGGGGACACCGGGGTCAATATCCAGGTTCAGCTGAATTTCGTCTTTCTGAATGTCATGGCGATATGCTTCCAGCGCCTTGGTGACAAGCTGTGCAATGCTGGTATTTTCAAAATGCCGATATTCGACGCCGCGTCCCAGGTTGGCGAAATCCAGAAGGTTGGCGATCAGGCGCGACATGCGATCGCTTTCGCTGTGGATAATCCGGTAATACTCCTGCTTTTTCCCCTCGTCTTTCACCCTCCCCATGACCAGCATTTCGCTGAACATGCGTATCAGCGACAGTGGAGTCTTAAGTTCGTGACTGACATTGCTGATGAAATCTTCCTTAAGCTTTCGGAGCTGTCGGTCGCGCTTCCAGGTATTCAGAATGATGGCAAGGCTGATGAAAATGAGCAGCATGCTCGCAATGATGAACAGCAGGTTTGTGCGGCGGCGATTGCTGACATTCAGCTCGAGTTCGGTATAGTTGCGCGGCACGATCTGCAGAAGCCATTTGTACAGCGTATTGGGAAACCGGATTTCGAAAAAGTATTTGGAATGAGGCAGCGGCTGGCCGTAAACGCCGTTCCCCTCGAAATCCACAATGCTTACATAGAAACGATCCTGAAGATCGCGCAGGCGGCTGTCGATCAAAGCCAGGATCTTGTCGAAATTCATCTGGTAGCAGACCAGAATACGCGATCCGTCCCGCGCCTCTTTCAATACATAGGTTGCAAAGAAATAGTTTTTGGGACGCTCCATGTGCATATGGTGCGGCTGATTCAAAGCCAGATGATCCAGTTCGAGATCTTTCAGCTTGAAACTTGCCCGGAAAGCGCCCCATTGATTTCTGATTTCATTAGAGTACGGGGGGTAGAGCGGCCAGTCGTTGTCCGGCCGAAGAAAATAGACCTGGTCCACATTGAGATCGGCCCTTTTTATGGCCTCCACCATTTCCGGCCACTTGGAG
>CAZLHW010000435.1:0-424 GCA_964559085.1 uncultured Acidobacteriota bacterium
TAATCTGGAAAATCTTGCGCTCCGCATTCGCCAGGTTCTCGATGCCTAATTAGATCCGGGCGTTTTCTCCTCCTGCCGGCCGCCGGTGCTCTATGTGATTGTTTTATGGGTTGGAATTTAATCTTAAGTCGAGTAATATCACTACTCCACGGGCGGTTAGCTCAGCGGCAGAGCATCGGTCTTACACACCGGGGGTCACAAGTTCAAATCTTGTACCGCCCACCAATAAAATCCACTTGAGGCCAGCGGATTCCAATTACCTCGCAACTTCAAACGACCTTTAGGGTTCCATGGCAATTCTGCTCATAGAAATTGGTTGATGAGATTGGGATCATCTCCTATCCTAACGACGGCAAGCCGATCAGATTATGTTACTATTAAACGCCGATTCGGGAATTGGTCAGGCCAATTCCTGAACAGGAGG
>CAZLHW010000435.1:445-3769 GCA_964559085.1 uncultured Acidobacteriota bacterium
ATTCCCACCCACTGGGTCGGATCCGCGTCCCTGGACCTCACTGATAACGAGCCGCATGGACAGCTGGCACACGAGCTTCTCTACCGCCACGATGAGCCGCGCCTCGAAGTTGTTGCCGTTGGACGGCCGTGGAGCTTCGATGCCGACGGGCATCTATTCCGATTGGTTTCAGAAGCACACAGGATCCGGCTCGCGCACCTTTTCGATCCCGTCTTGGCAGTGCACACATCCCTTGTCGAACCATTGCCGCACCAGATTACGGCTGTCTATGAGTCCATGCTTCCGCGGCAGCCGCTCCGTTTCCTGCTTGCCGATGACCCTGGCGCTGGAAAGACGATCATGGCCGGGCTTCTGATGAAGGAGCTGATCGCCCGCGGAGATTTGCAGCGTTGCCTGGTCGTTTGCCCCGGCAGCCTGGCTGAGCAGTGGCAGGATGAACTCTTCCGGCGATTCCATCTGCCATTTGAGATTCTTACAAATGACAAGCTCGAATCCGCGCGCACCGGGAACTGGTTCATGGAAACCAACCTGGCAATTGCCCGGTTGGATAAACTCTCGCGCAATGAAGAGCTGCAGCAGAAACTCAAGGCTCCGGACTGCACCTGGGATTTGATCGTGTGCGACGAGGCGCACAAAATGTCCGCCTCCATCTTTGGCGGTGAGATCAAATACACAAAGCGGCATCGGTTGGGCCAGCTGCTTTCAACCGTCACACGCCACTTCCTCCTGATGACGGCCACGCCCCACAACGGCAAAGAGGAGGACTTTCAGTTATTCCTGTCACTTCTCGATGGCGATCGGTTCGAGGGCCGATTCAGAGATGGAGTGCACGCCACGGATGTTTCCGACCTGATGCGCAGGATGGTTAAGGAAAGCCTGCTGAAGTTCGACGGCAAACCGCTTTTCCCCGAGCGTATCGCCTACACCGTTCCTTACAAGCTCTCAGATCCGGAAGCACAGCTTTATAAAGCTGTAACCGACTACGTTCGCGAAGAATTCAATCGTGCCGAGGCGCTGGAAAATGATAAGCGCGCGGGTACGGTAGGGTTTGCGCTCACAATCCTGCAGCGTCGGCTCGCATCCTCTCCCGAGGCCATCTATCAATCCTTGCGCCGGCGTCGCGACCGCCTGGAAAGCCGGCTTCGTGAACTGGAGGTTCTCAATCGCGGCAGTCAGATTGGAATCTCCCTGCCGCTATCTGCGCCAACCCTGGATTCCGACGAGGTGGAAGACCTTGAGGATGCCCCGGACAACGAAGTCCAGGAGACTGAGGAAGAAATCCTGGACCAGGCAACGGCGGCCAGATCCATCGCAGAGCTGAAGGCGGAAATTGAACTACTGAAGGGATTGGAAACTCTCGCTCTCAGACTTCGACGCAGCGGCACAGATACGAAATGGCGCGAGCTGGCCAGCATTCTCGGAGAGGTTTTCACCGACTCCGCAATCGCGAACCAAATGGCGGATCCACCTGCTCCTTACGGCGCCGGGGAGATTCCGCCGCCCATTTCGTCACCGCGACAGAAACTCGTAATCTTCACCGAGCACCGCGACACGCTGAATTATCTGCAGGCCCGCATCACCACTCTTTTCGGCCGGCAGGAAGCCGTTGCTGTGATTCACGGCGGCATGGGGCGAGAAGATCGGATGAAAGCCCAGGAATCCTTCCGTCACGATCCTGACGTTCAGGTATTGCTGGCAACCGACGCCGCCGGTGAGGGCATCAATCTTCAGCGCGCGCATCTGATGGTGAATTACGATCTTCCCTGGAATCCAAACCGCATTGAGCAGCGATTTGGCCGCATCCACCGCATCGGCCAGACGGAGGTTTGCCATCTGTGGAACCTGGTCGCCGACGAAACGCGGGAAGGGGATGTCTACCACAAGCTGCTGGATAAGCTCGAGCTGGCCCGACAGGCTCTGGGCGGCCAGGTATTCGACGTTCTCGGAAAACTCGAATTCGACGGCCGGGGACTGCGTGAACTCCTGATTGAAGCCATCCCGTATGGCGATAAGCCGGAAGTAAAGGCCCGGCTGAATCAGGTGGTCGAGAATGCGCTGGATTTTGGGAGACTTCAAAACCTCCTTGAAGAAAAGGCGTTGGCGCATGATGCGATGGATGCCAGCCGGGTTCGCCGGATCCGCGAAGATATGGAGCGGGCAGAAGCGCGCCGCCTCCAGCCCCACTATATCGAGTCCTTTTTCCACGAAGCGTTCCGGCGTTTAGGCGGAACCGCCAAACAGCGCGAGCCGCGCCGCTATGAAATCACGCATGTCCCGGCCCCGATCCGAAATCGCGATCGCCTGATTGGGATTGGCGAACCGGTTCTCCCGCGATATGAAAGGATTGCATTCGAGAAAGATCTCGTGGCGCCGCAAGGCCTGCCCCTGGCCGCCTTTATATGTCCGGGACATCCTCTTCTGGATGCGGTAATCGATCTGACTCTCGAGCGAAACCGCGATCTGCTGAGGCGAGGCACTGTGCTTATTGATGAGCGGGACTCCGGAACGGATCCGCGGATGCTCTTCTATCTCGAGCATGCCATCCAGGATGCAGGCCTCACCCGTTCCGGAGAACGCCGCATCATCTCCAAACAGATGCTCTATGTTGAGCTCGACAGCTCCGGTCAGACCAGGCATCTGCATTACGCGCCTTATCTGGATTACCGTCCACTGGCTGAAAAGGAGCCCGGACTGGAAGCCATCCTCAGCCGCCCGGAATGCGCCTGGATAAACCGCGCGCTGGAACAGAAGGCGCAGACGCATGCCGTAGCGCATGTGGTGCCGGAGCATCTGAAGGAGGTTCGGGAAAGCCGGCTCAGCCTGATCACCAAAACTGAGGCGGCAGTTAAGGACAGGCTTACGAAGGAAATCATCTATTGGGATCATCGCGCGGAAGAACTCAAGCTTCAGGAGCAGGCCGGCAAGCCGAACGCCCGGCTGAATTCGGGGGAAGCCCGGAAACGCGCCGATGCGCTTCAGGCGCGTCTGCAGAAGCGTCTGGAGGAGCTGAAGCTCGAAGCCCAGATTTCGCCGTTGCCGCCCGTGATTCTGGGAGGCCTGTTGATAGTGCCTGTTGGCTTGATAAATGCCATGGCCGAGAAGGCACAGGCAGCGCCACCTCACCCCGTCGATACTCTGGCAAGTGCAGCCAGAGCCCGTGCCGCCGTTATGGACATGGAGCGAAAGCTTGGATTCGAGCCGACTGATCGCGAGACCGAAAAACTTGGCTACGATATCGAGAGCCGGATTCCCGGCACAGGCAAGCTTCGATTTATTGAGGTCAAAGGACGGGCAACGATCGGCGAGATCGCCGTCACTTCAAAT
>CAZLHW010000436.1:0-3761 GCA_964559085.1 uncultured Acidobacteriota bacterium
GGCGGCAAAAAGGCGTCGGTCGATTTCCTGCGTAATCTCGAGATTGGAAAGGTCGCCGTCAGCCTCGGAGGGGTGGAAACGCTGGGCAATCATCCGGCGACCACGACGCATTCGGAATTGAGCGAGGAGGATAAGCGCGCCTTCGGCATCAGCGATTCCCTGGTGCGCATATCCGTGGGGATCGAGGATTGGCGGGATTTGCAGCACGACTTTTTGCAATCGCTCGATTCCATTGAGGAGTAAGGTACGGCTGCGCCGCCCTTACAGGGCTGGCGCCTTTATTTCTGCAGACCCAGGCCTCCGGATGCTCCGCATCCTTCAGCCTGGGCTGCTCTGCCGCGCGCCTTTGGCGCTCACAGGGCCGGCAATCGGCACTATCTGGGCGTAATCGTCAACGCATGCATCTTAGTCTGCACCGCCTTGCGCCTTTGGCGCTCACAGCGCCTGCGATCGGCGCTCCGCCGTCCTATCGCTGAATCATCCCATTTCGCTTCCCGTAGCACCTGGGCACACCAGGCAGCTTGCTGCCTTAGGGATTAACATTCGGGCAAATCGTGTCGCGAGCGCCGAAGGCGCAAGGCAAAGCAGCCCGGGGTGAAGGACGCGCAGCGTCCGGAACCCCGGGTCCGCAGGCCGAGGCCAAAAGCCCTGCAAGGGCGGTGCAGCGTATCAATTCGTCCGGTAATTGCCGAATTTCAACTCAATCCCGAAATCCTGCTCCCGTAGATGATGCAGGACCGTCTGCAAATCATCGCGAGACGGCGAAACGACGCGCACCTGTTCCCCCTGAATCTCGGCCTGCACCTTTTTGATGCGCATTTCCTTAACGCATTTGACAATGGAGCGCGCCGTCTCGATCGGGATACCCTGCTGCAGGTTCACCTCCTGAACCACGGTGCCGCCGGCGGCGGGCTGTGCTTTTCCATGCTGCAGATTCTTTAACGGCACGTGGCGGCGCACCATTTTCTCCTGAACAACATCCCAGGCGGCGCGCAATTTAAAATCATCCGGAGCGCGCAGCACCAGCTTGTTTTCCGCGCGCCTGAATTCGACGCTCACGTCAAGCCCCTTGAAATCGTAGCGCTGCCGGATCTCCTTCATCGCCTGATTGACCGCGTTATCGACTTCCTGCAGGTCACATCCCGTGGTGATATCAAACGACTGATTTGCAGCCATGGGTCCCTCTCTTCACTGTTTGCCGGAAGCCTGTGCATCCCTGCTTCGTTTCAATTCCTCAAGAATGCTTCCCAGCTTTTTGATTTCTTCCCCGTATTTGGCCCAATCTCCCTGCCGCTGCGCCTGAATGGCGCGCTCATAGGCTTCCCCGGCCTGCCGAATCAAATTCGGGCCGCTCGCGGGAGCGGCCGTTGCCGCAGGTCCGGGCGCGACGACGGCCGCGGCCTGCGCTCTTTCATCCGGAGTTTCCGCCACCTGTGCGCCGAATATCCGCGAAATCGCCTCTTCCAGCGTCTCCTCCATGGCAATCTGGTTTTCATAAGCCACGATGACGCGTTTCAATTCCGGTATCTTGCCGCTTTCAGAACGCAGATACAAAGGACGCACATAAATCAGCCCCTCTTCGATCGGGATGACCAGCAGATTTCCCTGTATCACCTGAGAACCGCGCTGATCCCACAGAGAGACCTGCCGCGAAATTTCCGCATCCTGATTGATTCTGGCGACAATTTGCCGCGGCCCGTAAACAAGCTTCTGTTTCGGGAACCGGTAGACGACGAGCTGTCCGTAATTGTCCCCATCGCTTCTCGCCACCATCCATGCGGACAGATTGTCTTTCCTCCCCGGCGTGAACGGCAGCATCAGGATAAATTCCTCCTTTTTCTCCTGCGGCAGCCGCATGATCGTGTAGTAGGGCGACATGGGATTTTCGCTCCCGCGGCTTGCAATCACGGGAATCTGCCATAGATCTTCCTTGTTGTAGAAAACCTGCGGAGAGGTCATGTGATAAATGGAATAGATATAGGTTTGCACGCGAAAGATATCTTCCGGATACCGCAGATGCTGCCGCAAATCGGTTGAAAGCTCCGCTATCGGCCGGAATATTCCCGGAAAAATCTTCTGATACACCTGCAGGATCGGGTCGTTCGAGTCTGCAACGTACATATCGATTTTGCCGTTATAGGCGTCGACGACGATCTTTGCCGAATTCCGGATGTAATTCCCTACGCCCCGGGTGGTTGTGGAATACGGGTAACGACCGGATACTGTGTACGCATCCTGAATCCAGTACAAGCGCCCTTCGGATATGACCAGATACGGATCCTGATCCAGCATGAGGAAAGGGGCCACCCGGCTCAGCCTCTTTTTGATCTCGCGATGATAGAGGAAGCGGCTTTCCGATTGAATCAGAGGCGAAAGCACAATATTGGCATCGCGAAAGTAGAAGGCAAAAAGCAGCTTGCGGAAGAAGGATTGAACCGGCACTCCGCCGGTCCCCTGATACGTGGTGTACACATTCGTTTCGCCGGAGGGGTAATCAAATTCCTGCTGGCCGGTCTTCACAATCGCATAGCTGCTGCTCAATTCGCCAAAGTAGATCTCCGGGCGATCCACTTTGAACACCGGTTGCGTGGAAACAGGGGGAATATCTTTTACAAGAAGCACCGGCAGCCCTTCGGAGGTCATTCGATTGACCGGGCCGAGCGCGACGCCGTACCCATGCGTGTAGCTCAAGTGCTCATTAATCCAGTTCCGTTCCGGAAGGCTGACCGAATTCAGCTCGCGGGGGGAAATCATGAACTGCTGCAGTTCTCCGTTTACCAGGTAGCGGTCATTGTCGACCGAGATAAAATCGTAGTAGGTGCGAATTTCCTGGATCTGTTTGAGGGCATCCAGCAGCGGCTCATGATCCCAAAGGCGGATGCTGTGAATGGTTGTGGCATTGTTTTCGATATCCTGCGGTGTAAGCGCCTTGTCCCCGGTAAGATTCCGCTCGGCGACATCCTGAAGCCCATAAGCATGCAGCGTGGCTTCAATGTTGTGTTTGATCTGGGGGCTTTCTTTGTCGAGTTCGTTCGGAGCGACGATGAATTTCTGAATCACCGCCGGATAGATCCCGCCGCCGAAGAGAACGGCGAAGTAGAGAAGCACGGCCAGGACCGCAGCTTTGTTCCTGGATGAAAACGCATTAAAGATCCAGAGCAGCGCGCTGATCGCCGCGGCGACGGCAAGGAGGGTGAGCATCGGAACGCGCGCGTGCAGATCGGCGTAGTTGGCTCCTGAAAACACGTCATGGTTTCCAAAAAGAACTTCGAATCGATCCAGATAGGCTTTGAAGGCGAGCAGCAGGAATATCAAGGCCGCCAAAAACGAGACCTGAATGCTACTGCGGCTTCGGCCGCCGGCGCGCAGACTGCTCAGTTTCAGGATTCCCTTGAAATAGTAGAGAATGATGACGCCTATCAGGGAAATAAAGCTCAGTGCCAGCAGGAGCCGTAACGCTCCCCGCAGAAACGGCATGGTGAAGACATAAAAAGAGACATCTTTGGAAAAAATCGGGTCGCTGATGCGGAAATCGACCCGGTTGCGCCAGCTCCATACCTGCTCCCAGTTGTTTGCCGCGCTAAGGCCGAGGATGAGGCCCACAGCGGCGGCCAGAAGCCCCGCCATGCGCCGCACCGTTTCAGGCTCCACCGTGTACGCCGTTATCTGGCCCGTCGGAGTGGGTATGCCGATTTGAATGAGTCCCGGGCCGCGATTTGCAAAATAAAGATTCAGATAGATGAACAGGAAACTGATCAGCA
>CAZLHW010000437.1:0-3760 GCA_964559085.1 uncultured Acidobacteriota bacterium
GTAATGCACTGAGACAAAATAGCTTAAAAGAACCGGAGACGCTCCACCCGATTCGCAGTGCGGATTTAGGCGGTTGACATCCCCTGCGTGTCCCGTGATGATAACTGCAAGCGACCTTTCGGACTGCATACGGCGACGGCAGCATCGGCCATTCATCACGGAGGAATGCATGGATCCACAAACAGACGACTCAAAAATGGAAATGGATAAAAAAAACGACTCGCAGCCTGCAATGCAGGCCGGCTCCCGGCAAAAGTGGTCCGCGATTCTCACGGCAAACTGGAGGCTGAAAGGGGCGCTGCTATTGATGCTGAGGATTGCCGGCATGTACTGATTGAAAAACCTCGCCGTGCGAAAGGTGGAAAAGGAAACCGAGAAACAGGCTGCGAAGCTAACGGAGACGACCACGCAGATGCTGGCGGATAAAAACCGCGCGCTGCTTCGCCTGACGGCGATCCCGCTGTCCTGGGTCGTGCGCATGGAAATGCCCAAGGGCAATTACGACAACATTGACCAGTACTTTAAACAGATCATCAAGGAAGACAGATTCAAGGTGATCCTGCTCGCAGGAACCGACGGCAAGATCCTGGTTTCCACGGACAGACGCATGGAAGGCGCCGATCTATCCCAGTACTATCCGGAAACTCTTTTAGGCTTGTACGAAACGACCGTCAGCGAACTCAACAGCGAAGAGATGGTGGTTGCCGCGCCTGTGATTGGATTGACGTCCAAGCTGGGGGTATTGGTTATGGTGTATCCGGCTCATGACGGGAAGCAGCCGCAGAAAAATCCTTGACCCAATCCGGGCCGTTTTCGCCGTTTACAAAATCACCACGGGAGCAGCCCCATGTTTCTGGTCCTTATATTGCTGGTTATTGCCGTCGTACTTTTCTGCACGGAGAAGCTGTCGGTCGATCTGGTTGCCCTGCTCATCATGGCGACCCTGCTTCTGACGGGCATCATCACCCCTGAGGAGGGAATTGCCGGGTTCAGCAATACCGCAACCGTCACCGTCGGCGCGGTGTTTGTGCTCAGCGCCGGTCTCTTCCGCACAGGCGCCGTCAGCTATATTGCGCTGGTTTTTTCAAAAATCGGCCGGCGCAATTTCTGGCTGGCGTTCGTGTCCATGATGGTCGTCATCGGCGTTCTTTCCGCCTTCATCAACAATACGGCCGTTGTCGCCATCTTCATGCCCATCGTGCTCGGACTGGCGCGCCAATTGAAGGTGAGCGCCTCCAAGCTGTTGATGCCCATGTCGTTCGCGTCTATGTTCGGCGGGGTCTGTACGCTCATCGGCACTTCCACCAACATCCTGGTGAGTTCCATCGGAGAACGCTACGGGGTGCGTCCCTTCGGCATGTTTGAATTTACGAAATTCGGGCTCCTGTTATTCGCGGCAGGGCTGATTTACATGATTTTTGCCGAAGTGCGGCTGATTCCCGACAGACGAACGGAAGAGGATCTTGGCAAGGATTTCGGCGTCAATGACTATACCATCGAAGTCCCTATGCCTCCCGGCGCCCGGTCCATCGGCTGCAGCCCTGTCAATTCCCCCCTTCTGCGCAACCTGGAGTGGAGCAGCCTCAAGATTTATCGGGAAGGCAAGCTGCTGGAGGCGCCTCTTGATCAGATTACGCTTCAGGCCAACGATGCGCTCCGTCTGCGGTGCAATCTGGAAAACGTGCAGAAGCTCCGGGAACGCCGGGCAGCCGAAATCGACTCGGGCCGGAAAGAGGCGAATGAGACCACGGCGGCGGAACATGCCGTTTTTGTGGAAGCCGTGATTGCGCCCAATTCTCCGCTGGTGGGAAGGTCCCTGAAGGAAATTGACTTTGATTCCGTGTATGCGGCCACGGCGCATGCGATCCGCCACGGGGATCGCACGACACATCAGGACCTGCAGGCAATACGGCTGCGTCCGGGCGATGCGCTGCTCGTGGAAACGACACCCTCGCACATCCCGGCCCTGAAAAGAGACGGCGCCTTCGTGGTGGTTTCAGAAATGGATATGCCCGTCTTCCGCAAGAGCAAAATACTGACGGCCCTTGTGATTGTCGCGGCGGTTATTGCCGCCGCCGCGCTCGGCATGATGCCGATTGTGGTCACTGCCATTGCCGGTTGTGTCGCGCTGGTGCTGACCGAATGCCTGACGCTGGAGGAAGCCTATAAGTCCATTGACTGGAAAGTCATCTTCCTGCTCGCCGGTGTTCTTACACTCGGGACCGCTCTGGAAAAAACCGGAGCCGCCCAGCTTATCGCATCGGCCCTGGTTGCATCCGTGGGGTTCTTTGGACCGGTCGCCCTCGTGTCGATTTTTTATCTGCTGACGTCGCTGCTCACCGAAACCATGGCCAATAACGCCACATCCGCTCTGCTTGCGCCTGTGGCCATCGTAACCGCCCGCTCGCTGGGCGTCGATCCGCGCCCCTTCCTGATGGCCGTAGCCTATGCCGCATCGGCCAGTTTCATGACTCCGGTAGGTTACCAGACGAATACGCTGATCTACGGTCCGGGCCGTTACAAATTCAGCGACTTCCTGAAAGTCGGCGCGCCTTTGAATCTGGTGTTCTGGATTCTGGCTACGATCTTTATCCCCCGGTTCTGGCCGTTTTAGGAAGGAATCTTATGGAAACGCTTCAGGAAATCCGGGACGTTGTTCTCTCGTTCGTTTCCACGCCTCTCGTTAAAATCGGCAGCATGCAACTGTCTCTCCGGACGCTTCTCTATGTGCTCGTCTTCGGCATCCTGCTGATCTATGCCTCGCGCAAGTTGACCAATCTGCTGGCCGATCGCGTTCTGGCGAAGCGAAATATCGATATCGGCGTGCGCCAGGCAACGGCCACCATCCTGCGCTACCTGATGATCGCGGCCGGCTTCGTCATACTTTTCCAGACCGCCGGCATTGATCTGACCGCATTGAATGTGCTTGCAGGCGCCGTCGGCATCGGCGTCGGCTTCGGCCTGCAGAATGTCGCCAATAATTTTATCAGCGGCCTGATCATTCTTTTTGAGAGGCCGATCAAAGTTGGGGACCGCATTGAGGTTGGGGACGTCGAAGGGGATGTCGTGCATATCAAGGCGCGCAGCACTACCGTGGTGACGAACGACAACATTGCCATCATTATTCCCAATTCAAGTTTCATCACGCAGAATGTAGTCAACTGGAGTCATACGGGAAGACAGGTGCGTTTTAAGGTTCCGGTATCCGTGTCCTACGACAGTGATGTGCACCTGGTGGAGAAACTGTTGCTGGAAGTTGCCGCGGAAAATCCGGATGTGCTTCAGGACCCTCCGCCCGCCGTGCGTTTTCTGGAATTCGGAGACAGCGGCCTCGTGTTTGAACTGCGCGCGTGGAGCTCCAGCCTGGTGCATCGGAAAGGTCTTCTGATCAGCAGATTGAACTTCAGCATCCTGGAAAAGTTCAGAGCACACAACATCGAGATCCCCTATCCGCAGCGGGATGTACATATCCGCTCCAAAGTATGAATCGGGGTAATTCCACTTGGATAGGGAAAGCCCGCGCTGAAAGATCAAGAGATTGCAGCACTGACTGGGTGCGTACGGAAACGCCTATGGCCGCATGGTGCCGATTGCCGGGGCCGTGAGCACCAACGGTGCGCGGCAGCGCAGCCCAGGCCTTCGGATGCTTCGCATCCTTCAGCCTGGGTCGTCGATCGTTAGATCCGTCAGTAGAGTCGAAAGGGGCCCCGGTGACGAAGCCGCCGGCCTACGTACGTGGCGAGGTTTCCCGATTTGAGGC
>CAZLHW010000438.1:0-3757 GCA_964559085.1 uncultured Acidobacteriota bacterium
ACCAACGTGATCGATTACGGCACGCCGCGGCGGGACCGGCCCTCGGTGGCGACGGGCAGTTATGCCGCCGTCAAGAGCGGGTCCCTCGAGAGCGGGGGGGTGACCGGCGGCTTGGCCAGAAAGCCGTGCACCACCATTTGTAGCGTCTTCTGGCGGCGCCACGGGTTGTAGGCCAGGCGCTGGGCACACCATCGTTCGTCGGGGACGGGGGCGACGGGCCGGACCTTGGGGAACCTCTCAAGGATCTGCGGTTCGAGCTGTGCGAGGATCGTGCGGGCGACGACGTGGTTGCCGCGGAACGTCAGGTGCACGTGCTCGTGAAACAGCTCCTCGCCCGCCAGGCCGTGGGGGCTGTTGGCGTCGATCTCGCGGGCCACGTCGGCCAGCACGACGCCCTGGGTCTGGTGTCGATCCGCCACCTGGCGAACGATCTGGTTGATCCGCGTGTCGGCGCGGAAGCGAAGCGTGTCCATGTCGAGCGACTTGACGTAGCCGGCGCGGGCATTGTCGTAGTCCTCCAGGCGTTCATAGCAGCGGGCCAGGCGAAATTGCAGCTCCGCGTGGGAATCGTCGATTGCGGCGGCCTTGCGGTAGGAGGCAATCGCCTCGGCGTCTTTGCCCTGCGTTTCCGCGATCACCCCCTGCTTATACGCGGTCTGCCAGTCCGTCCGCTGCTGGGCGGTCAGATCCGCGCGGTTGAGCGACGCAAAGGGCGGACAGTCCCGCAGATTCGCGCCGACCGTGCATAGGATCGTCCGGGCTCCGCCGTCGGCTGCGAGTCGGCAAATATCTTGGAGGTTCTGCTGAAAATGGCCGTAGGTGGTTGCCATCGCCAGGTCGTCGGCGCGGACTTGGTGGCCCAGGAACATGGCCATGCCGCGCCAAACCGGGGGCCCGCCCTCGGAGAGCTTGCGCCGGCCCAGCGCGCTGACGAGTTGGCCGAGCTTGGTCGCCCGCAGGCGGATGCCGGCGCGGATCAGCGAGAGGTTGGACAGGGTGCCGGGCAAGACCGTGCCGGGCCCGTAGGGTCCGACGACCTCGTTGTTGCCCATGTAGACCACGAAGAAATCCGGGTCGTACCGCGCGCAGTCGCGGGCGATCTGGAGCACGACATGCGAATTGATCGCGGCCATCGCGGCGGTGACCACTTCGAATCGCAGATCGGGCAACCGCTCCTGGAGCATCGCTTCGAGGAGGCGTCCGAATCGAAAGGCGTTGTTGGGGGCCCCCTGCGCCGCCGACTCGCCCAGCACGAAAATGCGACAGGTGTTTTCGGGTTTGGCGGCGGCAAAGAGGAACGGCTCAAACTCGCGGGCCAGTACCGGCGGGAAGAACCGCCATCCGAACTTGACGTTCTCGCCCCGACAATGCCGGCCGTCGACTTGGGAGGGAATTGCGTCGTGAGGGTTGTAGCCGTAGCCGATTGCGCGAAGGCCCAGCTCCAGCAGGCCCAGGAAGACAAGCGGCCCGACGAGGATCGCGCCCAAACGAAAAAGCCAGAGACGTCGGCGCGAGGCGGGCGGGGTCCGGGCCTCCCGGGGTCCGGGACCTGCGGCCTTTCTTGTGGGCTTGTGCGCCATGGACTACACTCCGTGACGAGGCGCTGGGGGAGCCATCGACCGGCGCAGCGCTACTTGGCCGCGACGGCGTCCACTTCGATCTCGAACAGCAGCTCGTCCCGACATACGTCGTTCTCGGCGATGATCGCCGGGAACGGGGGGATGCCCGTCTCGTCGCAGAACTTACGGAACAAAGGGGCGTCCTTGGCCCGCTTGAAGTTGTTCAGCGACCGGGTGACGTCGCCCCAGTCCATCTCGCGGGAGCGCAGGATGGCCCCGACCACCTCCATCGTCTGGCGGATCTGGGCCAGGGAATCGTTGAGAAAGACGCTCTTGCCGTGTTCGTCGATGCTGGCGGTGCCCGAGACGTACATGCGTCGCAGATCGGGCAACTCCAGCTCCACCGCCCGACTGCAGGAGCTGCCGGAGGACGGCGCGGGCGACTGCAGCGGCGAGGGGACCTCACAGGCGCGGACCTCCGGGCTGTCGGTCTTGACGGCGAACACCCCGGCCATCAAAGCGGCCCCTACGAGGTTTCGACCACCGATGCCGGTGCTGGCCGGCAGCAGGCCGTCGAAAACCTTGTGCTCGGTGAAGAACCGGTTGCGGACGCCGTTGAATTCCTTGTACCAGCCCAGGATGTTGTCGTTGTAGAACCAAGTACGAAGCACGTCGCCAAAACCCATGCCGACGGTGTGAAGGAGGCTCTCCATCTGTTCGAAGACGGCGGCGGCTTGTTCGGGACGTTGGGCGCGAATGTCCGGCGGCAGCAGGCCCGCGAGCCGGCAGTACTGGACGACGCCGTCGTCGAAGACCGATCCGGTCCGTCGTCCGTGGACCGACAGCGGACGGACCTGGGCGCCGGTGACCGCCCAAATGTGCACGCCGCAGAGATTGTCGGTCCGGGAATTCTCCACCCAGGCCAAGGGCAGACCTCCGTTGTCGAAAGCATGCGTCAACACCTGCACGGCGTTGCGGTCGCCCGGGGCAAATCCCAGCGTCTCGACGGACACGACCTTCGCGTCGAGCCGGCGCACCGCCTCCGCGGCTCTGTGGAACTGAGAATCCGGCGTCTCGCCTTTCTCAGGGGTGATCGTGATGAAGTGTTCTTGAACTTGATCCCGGCTAACCGTGGTGATATTCAAGCCCGACGCCACTCGTTTTTGAAAACTCGTCAATGCCCAAGCTCCTGCCTTCAACCCAGAATCGTCGCGGAACTCAAACCCTGATTATACCCGAAAAGTCCGTGCGACACAAGGGCTTTTCCGACCGATCTCCAGGTGGGGTCCCTCGCGGTGCCCAGGTCCTATTCGATGCGTCGACGGACCTTCCTGCGGGCCGGTGGCTTGGCGGGCGGCTCTCCCGCCGGCTTGCGGCGACGGTGGGTCGGGGTCGCAACGGGACCGGACGGACGCGCGGGGGCGGCCCGCCGCAAGGCATCGACCTCCGAAGGGGGCAGCGGGCGATACTGGCCGACGCCCAGGCCTTCGATCTTCAGAGGGCCGATCCGCGTCCTTTTGAGCGACTGGACGGACAGGCCCACGCGGGCCAACATCCTTCGCACCTGGCGGTTGAGGCCCTGGCGGATCGTGATCTCCAGATGCGCTTCCTCCCGGCCGTTGTGGAGGATTTTGACGTCGGCCCGACCGGTCTTGCCCTCGGCCAGCCAGACGCCCTTGCGCAGCCGCTCGACCGCGGCGTCGTCCAGATGGCCGCTGACACGGGCGACGTAGGTCTTGGGGACTTTGTACCGCGGGTGTGTCAGAAGGTTGGTCAGCTCCGAATCGTTGGTCAGGATCAGCAGGCCCATCTTGTCGGCGTCCAGACGCCCGACGCAGAAGACCCGCTCGGAGGTCGGCACCAGGCTCACCGCGCTGGGCCTGCCCTGGGGGTCATGGCTGGTGCTGATGACACCCTTGGGTTTGTTCACCAAGAAGTACACCCGCCGGGGAAATCGCAACCGCCGGCCGCTGACGGTGATCTGGTCGTGCTCGGGGTCCGCGAACGCCGGCAGCTCGTCGACGACCTTTCCATTGACACGGACGACGCCCTGGAGGATCAGTTCTTCGCACTGCCGCCGGGAGGCCACCCCGGCCGAGGCCATCACTTTTTGAAGACGTTCTTTCATGGATCAATGCCCGTAGATGACCGCAATGCACGAAAACACCCAGACCAGCACGCCGATCTGGAACGGTCGG
>CAZLHW010000439.1:0-3756 GCA_964559085.1 uncultured Acidobacteriota bacterium
GGAACTTGTAAATCGGATGTTGTTTGCGGCTTGAAGAGTTTGCGTTATCTCTGCAGGAAGCTTTCTCGCTTTTAGCCATACAAAACTCGCGCCAAAGCCACAATTTGTTGTGCGATTGACCCCGGCTGTCACCGCCGGGGATTAGAGTGTGTTCGCGGTTGCATTGGAACCGGCCTCCGCTGTAACTGACATGGCCGAAGGCTGCTTAAAATTACGGGGGATTTGAAACGCAAAACCGCAATTTTGATCCATCGGGCGGCAAATCAAATCGAAATGGCAAAAAGGGGCAGCCATTTTCGATGAACCCGGAAAATGGGTTGAAGCGTGATAACTCGATAACACAAATGATCAGATTATTAGCAGAAAGAGTTCTTAAATCAGCTCACTATTTGGAATCATCATATGCAGGATAACAGTAGCAGTAGTTTCATATGCAAGTCCGGCGAAATTCTGCTCCCACTCGCCCGTTACCGGCTTCGATTCAAGGCATGCGGCGCGGGGTGCCTTCCGGAATACAGCGGCTCCGCCTGGCGCGGTGCGCTGGGGCACGCCTTGAAGAAAGCGGTATGCGTCACTCACCATAAAAGCTGCCAATCCTGTCTCCTTTATAGATCCTGCCCATACTCCTATATATTTGAGACGCCGCCGCATCCCGATGCCAAAAAAATGCGCAAATATGAAGCAGCTCCCCCCCGGTTTCTGATCGAACCGCCGGAAGCGCCGAAGGATGGAATCCACGAATTGGGCCTGACCTTGTTCGGCCGCGGGAACAAATATCTGCCTTACCTGATTCATGCGCTCCAGCGCGCCGGAGAACGCGGATTGGGAAAGGATCGTCTGCCTATGAAATTGGCGGATGTGCTGCAAGCCCGCCCGGTGGATTCCGACACATGGGTACGGGTTTATCAACCGGAGGGAACGCTCCAGGCCGACCCGCCCGAAATTCCATCCGTTCCTGATCCACCCCCTGCGGTCCGCATAAAACTGGAAACCCACATGCGTTTGCAGCGCGACGCGCATCTTGTTTCGCCGGAGGCATTCAGCTTCAGCGATCTTTTCAGCTCCTTGCTCCGCCGCATCTCGATGCTGACCAGTTTTCACGCAGACGTGCCGCTTGAAACCGATTTCGCCGGACTTACACAAAGGGCTCATACGGTGGAGGCCGTTTCCGTAAACCTGGCCTGGAAAGCCTGGACCCGCTATTCCTCCCGACAGAAAACCGCGATACGGATGGACGGACTTCTGGGAGACTTCATTGTCGGCTTGGCGGGAAAGGCGGAGCTGTGGCCATACCTTTGGTGGGGCCAGTGGGTCCACGCGGGAAAAGCAACTTCCATGGGCCTTGGAAAATATTCGATTCAAACAGCAAGCTTGCCGAATCCGTAGATTTCTGCCGTTACCTGCATAATGAAGCGCATGAATACGAATAACACTAAAAGCAACCGGAACCTCAAGCGACCGTATTCCGGAGGCACCGTTCGCTCAAAACGAAAAGCCAAAGGGATGAAGGAGCGCGCCGCCCGGCCGTCAGACTTCCCTCGCCGTGTGCTGCTGGCCGTGACCGGCCTCTCGCCCCAGGTGGTTACCGAGACGTTGTATGCCCTGACGCAAACCCTAAAACCGGCCTTCATCCCCACAGAAGTTCATCTGCTTACAACGGCTGAAGGGAAAGAACGAGCGCGGCTGACGCTGCTTTCCGACGACCCGGGTTGGTTTCACAGGTTTTGCAAGGATTACAGGCTCGCGGATATCGCATTCTACGAAATGGATATTCATGCTCTGGCGACGCCGGACGGAAAGCGCATCGGCGACATACGAAGCCGCGAGGAAAATGCACGTCTTGCAGACAGCCTTACGGAAACAATCCGGGAATTTACGTCCGATCCGGACTGCGCCCTTCATGTCTCGATAGCTGGCGGCCGCAAAACCATGGGCTTTTATGCCGGATACGCGCTGTCGCTATTGGGCCGCCCGCAGGACCGTTTATCGCATGTGCTTGTCAGCGCCCCCTACGAGTCGAACCAGCAATTTTATTATCCCACTCCTTATCGGCATGTGATTTATACCGCGTCGAACCGACCGCTGGACGCACAGGAGGCCGGGGTGACCCTGGCGGAGATCCCGTTTGTGCGGCTGCGCGACGGCCTGGATGACCGGCTGCTGAACGTTTCATTCAGCGAAGTAGTCGCCGCCGCGCAGAAGGCTCTTGAACCCCAAACGCTCGAAATAGATTTTGACGAGAAATGCATTTACGCCGGAGGGCAAAAGATGCACTTGCCTCCCGCGCAGCTGGCTTTCGTGAGCTGGCTGGCGCGCCGCGCCAGTGATGGGAGGCCGAATGTAGAATGCCCTTCGGACGGAGCTCCCGAAATTGAATATGCGCGAGAGTATCTCATCGAGTACCGAAACCTTGGTGACGACCTGGATAGCACAACTGCGAAAAACATGCAGGCCGGAATGACTAAAACTTTTTTCGAGCAGACCAAATCAAGGTTGCATCGCGCACTAA
This sequence comes from uncultured Acidobacteriota bacterium, assembly GCA_964559085.1. Classification (GTDB taxonomy): domain Bacteria; phylum Acidobacteriota; class UBA6911; order UBA6911; family UBA6911; genus UBA6911. The sequence continues at coordinate 2,510 of CAZLHW010000439.1, forward strand.
AGAATGCACTGGGACCGGAGGCCGTGCGTCGATACGGCGTGGCCAATACGGATAAGGTGCCCAGGCAATATTGGCTGGCAGCGCCATCCAGGAGCATTCGATGGGTGGGTTGGGATTCGGCTGAGAAAAGCCGCAAGCTTGCCGTTAATCCTACACAAAAGCAGGTGGGCGTATGATGCGCGCTATGCACAACACGCGCACGATTTTGGTTGAGTGCCCGAAATGCGGGTATGCGTTTGGAGTAAGCGAGGCGCTGGGCGCCCGGATGCGGGCCGAAGCTGAAGAAAAGCTTTCCACCGACTTCGCCCAACGGCTGAATGAAGCGGTGCGCGAAGCAGAGGAGCGCGCGCGAAAATCCGTGGGGTTGGAGATCAAAGATCTGCGGGAGCAGCTCGCCGAACAGCAACGCAAAGCGGAGGAAGCCGAAAAGCAGGAACTGGCCTTCCGCAAAAAAACGCGCGAACTGGAGGAAAAACAACAGAAGTTTGAACTTGAAATCGAACGCCGGCTTGAGCACGAGCGCGCGGCGATTGAAAAGCGTGTGCGCGAAGAAAACGACGCGGTTCAGGATCTGAAATTCAAGGAGAAGGAAAAGCAGATTGAAGATCTGCGTCAGGCCCTGGAGGAAGCCAGGAAAAAGATGCAACAGGGATCGCAGGAGCGGCAGGGCGAAGTGCTGGAGCTCGATATTGAAGCGGCGTTAGGCGCGCAGTTCCCCCGCGACCTGATACGCCCCGTGCCGAAGGGGATGCGCGGAGCGGACCTGATTCAGGAGGTTTGCGACAGCGCGGGAAATATCTGCGGCGCCATTCTCTGGGAAGTTAAGAACACAAAGCATTATCAGCCTTCGTGGATTGACAAACTGAAACAGGACCAGCGCGCCACCGGCGCCGCTCTTGCCGTTATTATTTCGGTGGCATTGCCCGACGCGATAAAAGAGTTCGGCCGTGTCGAAGGCGTCTGGATTGTAAGTCTGCGCTCCTGGCCGGCGCTCGCCCTGGCGTTGCGCGAACAGATCCTCCAGGTTGCATTTGCGCGGGCCGCCTCGGAGGGAAAGCGCGACAAAATGCAGCTGCTGTACGCTTATCTTTCAGGAGACGCATTCCATCAACGCGTGGAGGCTATTGTAGAAGCCTTCAGCGCCATGCAGGATCAGATTCAGAAGGAACGCCGCGCCATGGAACGCCTCTGGCATGAGCGCGAAAAACAAATTGAACGCATCATCACCAATACCTCGGGTATGTACG
>CAZLHW010000440.1:0-2696 GCA_964559085.1 uncultured Acidobacteriota bacterium
AGATTTCATTGCAGAGTGCAAAAAGGTCGTTCTGATTTTTGGAGAACAGGTTGAACAGCAGGCCGCAGGCATTAATGGTGCCGCAAACCGTGCCCAGGCCACCGATGCCGCCGCTGCCGTAAATGGTGGCTTCAATCGGAAAGGTGTTATAGGGAGCGCCGTATTTATCCGCCAGCGTGCCCAGTACGGCCTCAACGGTACCGTACATGCAGCCGATTTTTGCCCAGGCGGATTGATACGCCCGTTCCTGGATGGAAGCCGGATCGATTTCCTTCCAGGGCCAGGGCAATGCGGCCGACGTCTTCGAGGCCGAAGCCCTATTCGCAGCTCCGACGATCGATCCGCCGATGGCAAAGCCGCCGGCGAGAGTCCCCGCACTCAGGATTGCGCGACGCGTGATCTTTTTTTCCATGTGCATTTTCCTCATTTAAGACAGGGGTAGAATGGAATTGTATTCAGAAATTAAAAAGAAGCAAACCATTATCCAATCTATTCGTGGAATAATCTTTGCGTATATCCTTGATCGGCAAAACGTTTGAATTGCAAAATACCATGGCCAATTCTGAAAGACAGCGGAGAGACTTTAAATTTATGTTAATGCCACTTGAAGCACTATTCGCAAAGATCCGATTCCTCATGATCGCAGCCATGCCGGCTGGATTTGCGTTAACGCCGGCGCTATCGGCCGCGAAAGATGCGCCGGTGGTGCACGCGATTCTTTTCTATTCGCCGACTTGCCCCCACTGCGCACGGGTAAAAGAAGAGGTGCTGCCTCCGCTTATGGAGCGCTATGGATCCCGGCTTCAGATCGCCCTCATTAATACGGCAACTCAGACGGGACATGAACTGTTCCTGAACGCCTGCATGAAACACGGCCTTCTGCGCCTCTCCGTGCCCTTGCTCATTGTCGGCAACGCCGCAATGGTGGGATCCGATGAGATACCGGCACGCTTTCCTGATCTGATTGCAAAGAACATGGCGGCCGGCGGCATCGGCTGGCCGAATATTCCCGGCCTGAGCGCTCTGCTTGCAGCCAATTCGGCAGCCGCACCGGAAACAGAGCCCGGCAAGGAACCACCCGCAGTGGAGTCCGCTGTCCTGGTGGCGCCGCCCGGCCGGGCGGATGCCCAGCCTCAGGAAACTCCTTCGCCGACTCAAACGGCATCGGCTATAAAAAGCAAGCCGCAGGAGCCCAGCATGGATAACAGGCCTCCGGTAGAGACCGCGACGAAATCTGTGCCGGCCGTTCCCCAAACGCCGGCGCTCCCTGCCAAGGCTGCGGATAGACTTAATGCCGCCCCGGTCCGCCCGGAACCCGTTGCGGCCTCAAATCCCGGCGCTTCCTCAGAAAAATCCGCCGGCACAGACATTAAATCCCCGGTGGCCGGAACCCGAACGGCAACGTCGGGTCTCATTGATCTGACCGGCGGCATGGAAGAAATGGGCATTCTTGATCGAATCAAACGCGATATCTACGGCAACGGTCTGGCAATTCTTGTACTGGCGGGAATGATTGCGGCCGTTCTGCTATCTCCTTACATAATGAAAAAGACTGAAGTGACCGAAAATCCGGAAATAAGACCGCGTTACGACTGGCTGATCCCCATCCTGGTTCTGGTCGGACTGGGAGTGGCGGCGTATCTGTCCAATGTCGAGGTTCGACAGGTTGAAGCCGTCTGCGGTCCCGTCGGGGACTGCAATACGGTGAATCAGAGCAAATACGCGAAGCTTTTCGGCATACTCCCCATCGGCGTTCTCGGATTGTTCGGTTTCCTGGCTATCTTGGCCGCATGGTCCGTTCGGCGCTGGGGTTCCCGCAAATTATCTCTATGGGCTGCCGTCGGCATTCTGGCAATGACGGCCTTTGGAACTCTCTTCTCCATCTACCTCACTTTCCTCGAGCCTTTCGTTATCGGCGCGACCTGCCTGTGGTGCCTGAGTTCGGCCGTGATCATGACCACGCTGTTTATATTGGCGCTCAAGCCGGGACGCCGGGCATGGGCGGCGCTCCGGTAAAAGGACTGTTGCAAAATGCAATGGTTTTGATATTTGTGACAGAAACGGGCTGCAACCGGCCTGGAACCGGACGGCCGGCGATGCAGCCCGCTTTGGCCCGGCAGTCCGAAATTATGCGATCTGTTTTCCGGCATCCGCTCCGGGAGCAATGGAATAGATGCTGCTGATTTTGATCACGATGGCGCCCTTGGATTGAAGCGCCAAGCCGAGCTTTTTGCCTTCTTCTTCTGTCCATTTTTGCGTGTCTTCAAAAACCGGACCCTCCGTAACAATGCTTGCGGATCCTTTTATCTGAACGCCCGAAAACCCTTCCCAGATGGACAGTGCACACACCGGATTTTCTTTCAGGTTATTATAAGTCTTGGTCATGAACACCGCTGAAGCCAGAATGGTTTCCTCGTCCAGGATCTTCATGAAGTTGATCGGAACGACATTGGGTATGCCGTTCTTATCCGCTGTAGCCAATTGCTTGATGCCGACCCTGTTGAACATCTCCTGCATTTCCTTGGTCATCTTCGCCATGTCTGTATCTCCTTTCGCAGTACGATAAATAAGAAGACCGCTTCCATAGGCGGTAAAGCAAATTCCCTTCCAACAAACCAAACCGCCGCGCGCGAATGACAGGCCGGCACCGCCAAGAAGCCGGGGTGGGATGTTTTTTGAGTACGGGCGGGTCGGTC
>CAZLHW010000440.1:2706-3754 GCA_964559085.1 uncultured Acidobacteriota bacterium
GTAGACGCCCTGGCGCAAGAAACCATCGAGGGTCGGGGAGACCGTTGCCCCCCGTTCGAGGTGGGTGACGCGGTGCGCTTCCTCGGCGAGCAGGACCCCGTGGGCGAGCCCCGACACGCCGGCACCGACAAGACGCCGGGGTTGTATGTTTTTTGAGTACGGGCCTGTCGGTCCGGGCCGTCAATCCGGTTCATTATTGCGTTGCATTCGGGATGGATTACGACGCTGAATTTTGGGGGAACACAAGAACGGCTTCGGGACGCGCGTGAATTCGGCCCTCGTCCCCTTCGGCAACCCGTCCGGCGGAACCTTTGTTCCAAGGGTGATAGGCGATAAGAGGAAAACCCGCGTCCAGCTCCACCTCGAGAAACGAAGGGCGAAATCGCACCTGAACAACCCGGGCATTCAGATGATTCTCCTTGCCTTCGGCTTCGCCCGCAGGCAGAAGATCTATTTCCTCCGGACGGATACCAAAAATCACGGGCCCCTCCACCGCTTGAGCCTCGCTGTGCAAAATCGACCCGGCGGAAGTCCTTATACGGCATCTCCCATTCACGGCTTCGGATACTCCTTTCTGGAAATTGCGCGTTCGCGTAAACTCCGCAATAAACAGGCTCGACGGCCGGGCGAGAATTTCCTGTATCGTGCCCACCTGCTCAATCCTTCCCTGTCGCATAACGGCAATACGGTCGGCGACAAAGGACGCTTCCTCAAAGCTGTGGCAGACGTGGAGGAACGCGCGGTTCAAATCGCGCTGGACTCTCCTGAGTTCGTGCGCAAGCTGAGCCCGCAGGTTTTCATCCAGCGCGCTCCGAGGCTCCTCCAGAAGCAGCATGCGGGGCTGAGTAATGAGCGCCCGGCCCAGTGCGACACGCTGCTTCTCGCCTCCGCTCAAAAAAAGAGGCAGGCGGTTTTGCAGATGGGTAATGCCCAACTCCTTCATCATGGACGCGACCTTTTCCCGGATATCGGACCGAGCAGTCCCCCGCGCCCGCAGACCATAGGCATGGTTATGCTGAACGGTCATATTGGGGAACAGCGCGTAGGC
>CAZLHW010000441.1:0-3147 GCA_964559085.1 uncultured Acidobacteriota bacterium
AATCAGACCGGACCTGTTCTGCTGCTGAACAGTGTCATCCAGAGCATTCCCAAAGACGGAGTTCTCTGGCTCACCGAACTGACACAATCCTCCGGCCGGGTCAAAATCGTCGGGCTCACTCAACATACCGAAGTGATTCCCGATTTCATAAGCAACCTCACAGCAAGCGGGATTTTCGAAACCGTCGACCTCGAATCCATAGAGAGCCAGAAAGAGGCGTCGAAGTTTTCACTTGTTTGCACCAGTATCTCGAAATCACAGGCGGAGTAATCCAATGGCTATAAAACGTGACTTTCGTTTCGAGAACCTGCCTCCGTCCGCTCAATACGCTATTTTCACGGTTGTGCTTCTCTGTCTCGCCTTCGTGTTTCATATGTACTACATGAAGGACCTCATCAAAAAGCGCACGGGGCTTGAAAAGGACATTGCCAAGCTGGAGCAGTCCGTAGCGCAGGGGACGGCGATTGAAAGCCAGCTCAGGCGTTTCAAGCAGGAACTGGCGCAGCTTGAAGAACGTCTCCAGGTATTGCAGAGCATCCTGCCGGCGCAGAAGGAAACTCCGGCCGTTCTTCGCAGCGTCCAGCAGATGGCCGCCGCCAGCAACCTTAAAATCAACAGGTTTACCCCGAAGCCGGTCATTCCCCGAGCCTTTTATGTAGATTGGCCGATAGAGATTGAAGTGGAAGGCAACTACGACGGCTTGGGGGCCTTTTTTGAAAAGGTCAGCCGGGCAACCCGAATCATCGATGTCGGCGCCGTCTCGATACATGGAGCCAAAGAGCAGTCTCCCGATCAAACAAAAACGCTGACTGCCACCTGCACGGCCACAACGTTTGTCTTCAGGGAAGAAGAAGCGGCGGCACCGGAAGACACGGGAGGCAAAACGGCGAGAAAGAAGGAGAAAAAGCAGCCATGACCATCATTTTCTCAAAAGCGCTCGCAAGAATGTCGCAACATCCAGCTTTGCGGGCGAAGAATTGTCGCTTCGAAAATTACACGCGAAAGGGATTGCCGTGGGCACTCTTTCCGCTTCTTCTGTGCTGCCCCTTGCCCGCCCAGGAAACCAAGCCGGGTATTCCCACCAATGCCCTGCAGGCCAATAAGGCGGCAGAGAGTCCCATCAAGTATTCCGAAGTGCGCTATCAATCCGGAAACAGGCGCGATCCGTTCCTGAATCCGCTCCTGCTGAAGAAAAAGGCACAGAAGCAGGAGGACGAGGAGGTCTCACGCGGGCTGCCTCCTCCGGGCATAGCCGGCACCTATATAGCACAGGCGACGCTCCAGGGGGTCACGCTTCGCGAAAACGGGAAGGTAGCGGTGGTTCGCGGAGCGGACTCCCGGGCTTATTTCATTAGAGTAGGCGACAGGCTTTTTGATGGATTTGTTAAGGATATTCAACAGGATTCGATAATTTTTGTTCGTGAAACGAAAATGAAGTCTGGAAAAACATTGACCCAGGAAGTGATTAAGCGGCTAAGGACACCATAGGATGGCTGGTATGAAAATTCGAAGCACCATATTCAGAAATCTTGCGTCCGGCAAAGCGAAGGGGACAACCCTTCTCTTATTGCTGGCGTTTGCAATTCCTAGATTGGATTATGCTGAAGACACGTCCGTCAGCTCAAAATCCCCTCAACAGCAAACGGCTTCGGCGCCCATTGCCAAGGGTGTCGGCACCGGCACCCTCTCCAAAGAGGCCGCCGGTGCGAAGCCTGCTGTTCGAGCGGGAGCCATTACGGACGTGAAGGCGGTTTCCGAAGGAGGCAAGCTGATCATTTCCGTGTCTGCTGATCAGCCCTTGGCTCCCAAGGAGCTGATCCTGGACAATCCGCCACGGCTTGTCCTTGATTTTCCGGATACAGAGAACAGGGTTTCGTTTTCCAAGATGGCGGTGGGATCTCCTTCCGTAAAACAGATCCGCGTACAGCAATTCCAAAGCTCTCCGACACGGATCACGCGCATAGTGTTTGATCTGGAAAAGGGATACCGATCTCACGAAATCGACTAGGACAACACCTCGGTCCGCCTGGTTTTCCAGGGCGAGGCGCCAAAGCCTCCGCTGCCTGGGACAGCACCCGTGGTGAAGCCGGCGTCGACAACCGCAGCCCAGGCAGAGACCCGCGCCATCCAGACACGCACGGAAGAACCGGTTGCCAAGGCCTCCTCAATACCGACGGCTCCGGCACTGCCGCAAGCCGGCCGGGAAATTTCGAAAGCCGCCAGGTCCTCCAGCGAACCGAAGGTGCGGCCCGCTGCCGGGGCGCCTCAAGGTCCGGTCGATACCGCTCCCCTCGTGGCTGCACTGACTCCGGCCTCGATTCCGGCTTCGCCCAAGCCGATTCAGGCCGCGAGCACCCGATATACGGGCCAGCCGTTAACGCTGGACCTCATCGACATGCCTCTTATTGATTTCTTCCGGCTTATGGCGGAAGAAGGTGGAATAAACATAGTGGTGGATCCGGATGTCAAGGGCACCATCTCCATCAAAGGAGAAAAGATACCTTGGGACCAGGTTTTCGACATGGCGCTGGCCACCCGTTCCCTTGACAAGCAGATCGAGGGCAATCTCGTCAGGATCACCCGGAAAGCCACGCTGCAGGAAGAAGCCAGGCAGAAAGAGGCACTCAAGAAGGCGAATCTTCTTGCGGCGGATCTTGAAACGCGCATCAAGCGCTTGAACTACGCAAAAGCCGATGCGCTGCTCAAGGCAATTGCCGACCAAAAAACCGTGCGCGGCTCCATCGTGCTGGACGAACGGACGAACTCTCTGATTCTCACAGATATCCCGAGCGCACTGGACAAACTGACGAAGCTTATTGAAACGCTGGATATTCCGCAGCCTCAGGTGGAGATCGAGGCGCGTATCGTGTCTGCAACCCGCGATTTTGCCCGCGCCATCGGTATCCAGTTTGGGTTTGTCGACGGGAACCTTCAGCGCGTTACCGTCGGTGGTCCCAACACGTTTGGTACTATAGGCGGCACCCGCCCAAGCTCCACCCCGACATCGACCTTTGCCGCCGGAAATCCCGCCACGGGAAGAGGCGCTTCCAAGGAAGAGGCCACCACAAGCGGCGCGATCAGCACCGGCACCACGCAGGACAAGGGGAACTATAATGTGAACCTGCCTGCAACCAAAGCTTTTGGCGG
>CAZLHW010000441.1:3157-3742 GCA_964559085.1 uncultured Acidobacteriota bacterium
TCTCGGCATCTCGGTTGGAAACATCTTTGATACGTTCCTGCTGGATGCGGCGATAACCGCCGGCGAAAGCAAGGGATTGGCAAAGCTTATTTCCCAGCCCAAGGTAACGGCGCAAAACAACAGCTCCGCCACCATTACTCAGGGAGTCCGCTTTCCTGTTCCGGTTGTCGCCAACAACACGGTCACCGTTCAATTTTATAATGCGGCTCTGACTCTCGTGGTAACCCCCCAGATCACCTATGAGGGGAACATTGTTCTTGACTTGAAGGTTGAGAATAACACTGCGGACTGGGCCAACAACGTAGAAGGCGTCCCCTCGATTCGCACCAGCGAATCAAACACGCGCGTGCTCGTAAGCGATGGAGGGACGACGGTAATCGGCGGGATTCTGGTCGACAGCGAGTCCAATTCCGAAGATAAGGTGCCCGGCCTGGGGTCTCTGCCCGTTGTCGGCAATCTCTTCCGGCGCACTTCAGTAACGCGAAGCACCCAAGAAGTGCTTTTCTTTGTAACGCCCAGGATAATAAAATAGCTTCAAGCAAAGCAGATTTCGAAGGCCGGATAGATCCAGGATCGAAACGGCCG
>CAZLHW010000442.1:0-3736 GCA_964559085.1 uncultured Acidobacteriota bacterium
GCCCCCTGCGCGGAATGCCTATCATGAAGGACGATGGTTTCCTGGCACAACGGAACACGCGGCGCCGGTCAAAGCGGAGGTTCGCATGAAGTGTGATTTTGATACATTATGGCTCTATTTGAATAATAAATTGGATGCGAAAGCGCAAATGGAGATTCTTGAGCACCTCAGCAAGTGCGAGGTCTGCTGCCAGGCAATTTGTCAGGTTGCGCGCGATCATGAGGCCGATCTTTTTATTCAAGGAAGGCAGAAACAGAACACGGGAAGCCAGGCGCCGCCGGAATCGGATTAAAACGGGATACAGGACGCAATGAAGAAATCGATCATGGAACGCTACACACCCGAAAGGTTTCGGGAGGTATCAAAGGGAATACTGGCGATTGTCCAACAAGCTGCAACGGTAGAAGAAGCCAGAAAAGCATTGTACGCACACGTCTCGGAGGAGCAGTACGGCAGATATGATGATGATCCGATCTCGCTTGGAGCACGGCTCCATATCGTTCGGGACTGCGCGCGTGCCTGGCGCAGTATTTTGACTGCGCGATCCGATCAACGAACCGGGTTCAGCAATATTCAGGCCCTCTGGGACTTGAGTCGAGGTATCTCCAGGCCGGATTTGCAGCCCGGCTTTTATGCAGAAATGATTCATATGGCGCTTGGTCTGAGGGGGAAAGCGGAACGCCTTCAGACTGAAAATCCCGAGCAGGCCGATGCAGTCTCGGGACGGGAAGCCGCAGTCCGCCGGTCGGATGAACTGGACCGGTTATGGGCCCATGTGGAAAAACAGATGTCCCGCTACGAGGACGGCCTTACGGCGGCATCCCAACGCACCCGTTCCGTCAGGCGCGCCCGGATTCAAGCCGCCATGCAGGCAACCGATCGGCAATTTGCGGACTGGCGCTGGCAGGTAAAACATATCGCGCGGAATGCGGAGGAACTGGAGCGCATGGTTCCCCTTCTCCCGGCCGAGCGGGAATCGATCCGCCGGGCATCAAACGGCCGGCTTCCCTTCGGCGTGACGCCCTATTATGCAAGCCTTCTGGTTGAGGCGGACGAATCCGGGCGAGACATGGCCTTACGCGCGCAGGTCATCCCTCCTCCGGAATACGTGGAACGCATGCTTCTCAACCGGGGCAACCGGGAGTGCGCCTTCGACTTCATGCTGGAACGCGACACCTCGCCAATCGACCTGGTCACGCGACGCTACCCGGCGATAGCAATCCTGAAACCCTACAACACCTGCCCGCAGATCTGCGTCTATTGCCAGCGCAACTGGGAAATCGATGAGGCCATGTCGCCGAATGCCATCGCCTCCTCCGACAAGCTGGATGCTGCCATCCGCTTTATCGCGGGGCGTCCGGCGCTGCGCGAAATCCTGGTAACAGGCGGCGATCCGCTGAGCATGGACGACGACGCGCTCCTCGATATTCTCGGCAGGCTTGCAGAGATTCCGCATATCGAGGTGATCCGGATCGGGACGCGCACGCCGGTAACAATTCCGATGCGGATCACGCAGAAACTGGCCAAAGCGCTGGGCCGGCTTCGCGCGCCCGGCCGACGCGAATTGTGCATCGTGACGCATATCGAGCATCCCTACGAGATTACGCCGGATCTGGCGCTGGCGGTCGATCGTCTGCGCCGCCAGGGGATTTCGATATTTAACCAGCTGGTGTACTCCTTTTATGTATCCCGGCGCTTTGAAGCCGCCAAACTGCGCATGGTTCTGCGACGGGTCGGCATCGAGCCCTATTACACATTCATGCCCAAAGGCAAGGAAGAAACTAATGCCTATCGCGTTCCATTGGCGCGCCTTCTGCAGGAACAGAAGGAGGAGGCCCGTCTCCTGCCGGGGTCCCGCCGCACCGACGAACCGGTCTACAACGTTCCCGGACTCGGTAAAAATTATCTCAGGGCCTTTCAGCACAGGGATTTGCTGGCCGTAATGCCCGATGGCGCCCGCGTATACGACTTTCACCCCTGGGAAAAGGGGATCGCGGATCGCGCATCCTATGTGGGTCAGGATGTCCCTCTGCTGCAATACCTTTGCCGATTGGAGGAGATCGGAGAAGATCCCGATGCCTACGAGAGCCTCTGGTATTACTACTAACCGGCAGATTCCTGGAGCGTGTCCGAAAGGGCCGCTCCATGGGGAACGAAATCCAGTCCGCTGTTTTGGGCAGAGTATCAAATCAGGTCCTTAGACAAGGGGGGATCCAATGCCTGTTATAACGATTCGAGGCAACTTGGGAATCGGAGCATCACTAATCGGCAGGCAGGTCGCCGAAAGGCGCGGAATTGACTACATTGACCGGCAGATCATCGCCCAGGTTGCGGAGCGGCTGAACGAACAAACGCAGGAAGTGCTGGCAAAGGAAATGCCGCCCGGAAGTCTTTGGGGCCGCATCGTTCAGGCTTTTGGGCTGGGCAATCCCGTCGCGGGATCCTATACGCCGGAAGCCGGGTTTATTCTGCATTATTCGGGGGCGTATCTGCCCGCATGGCAAATACCGCTGGACGACACGCGTTATCTGTCCGGGCTGGAATCCGTTATCAAAGAACTGGCAAGCAGTCAGTCGGCCGTGATCTGCGGGCGAGGAAGTCAGTTCATCCTGAAACATCATCCCGGGGCGCTTCATGTTCTTATCATCGCGCCTCTGGAATTGCGCGTGGAGCGCGTCATGCAGAGCACCGGGAAAGACAGAGAGAGCGCGGAGAAAGAAATTGCGCACTCCGACGGCCGCCGCTGCGAGTTCGTCCGGCGCTATTTCCAGGCTGACATGGAAGACCCGGTGCACTATGACCTTGTCCTGAACACACAGCATCTTGGCTTCGAAGACGCCGCTTCGATCATTATCCATGCTTTACAGTTCAAAAATGTGAAATAGTATGAATAACCAAGAGCCCTTTATCTTTTATACGGAACGCCGGCTGGTCCTGCTCACGGGAAGAAGCGCGCGAAACCTGGCCGAGCTGCGGGATCATATAGGTGCGGTATCCGGCTCTTCCATTTTTTAACACCCGCACCACCAATACCTTTCGCATCATTTTGAGAAGCCGGTATTTCACAACGACTTCGCCAGCTGGGTTTCGCTCGCTCTGCTGGAAGAAACTCTCTCGGAAAAACTCGTCGCCATTGATCTGCTATCCTTCAGCTCCATCCACGAACTGCGCGAGGCTATTCTGGCAACCATCGAGGCCTATTTGACGCAGATCGGCGACCGCCGGCAGAATTGTCTGCCCGGCCAGGAGTTTCACTTCTGCGAATCCAAAAGCTTCATCATGCCAAGCGGCCTGGTGGCGCATGACATTCCCGAGTTCTTTGCCCAGTTGCCGAAGGTGGCCAATACGTCTCTCTATTTCCACTTCTTTGAATCGCGCCTGCGGCTGGGACGCGCGACGAATGACTTTTCGTCCTGGCTGTCCTACCGGGGCGCCGGGGAACTGGCGCGGGCTATTGACAGGCTCAATCCGTATCACATGACGATGGAAGAGCTTCGCGAGGAAATACTCAGGCTCGGGAGTTTGGAAAGGGGGGCTGATGGCGGTCACACTGCGTGATTATGAAAAGGTTGTCGGATCGGAAGTCATGGACGAAATCCGCATGGTAGCCAGCCATGTTTGCCACAAATCCCTTCAAAACATCAACTCACCCCCGGTGGGCGGCGGCGTCGCGGAAATACTGACCCGCATGATTCCCCTTCTACGGGAACTCGGCGTCAACGCCTCCTGGGATGTT
>CAZLHW010000443.1:0-3728 GCA_964559085.1 uncultured Acidobacteriota bacterium
TTCAGTTGTGTTGAAGTCCAGGTTAATCGAGGCATTGGCCTTTACATTCCCTTTTCCCACGATGGGTTCAAGGATTGAAATAACTTTGCCGGCCATCTCCCTTTCAAGCTGCTCCCGGATGCCCGATTCCATTTCCGCCCGCGCCGCCTCGCCGGACTCCAAAGATTGGGATAAAAATCGGCCTTCGTCGTCAACGATCGATACGTTGTGGGTCCGCAACCCGGGAACGGCGCCGGCGACGACGCCCTTGATCCCGCTAATACTCGATTTGCTGAGCTCAGCCCCTCTCTTCAGGGTTAAAACCACACTCGCTTTGGCCTCTTCAGCCTTCTCTTCAAAAAGGGACTCTTTCGGAAGGACAATATGAACTCGGGCCTGCGCTATCTCAGAAAGGCTTGAAATGGTGCGCGCCAGTTCGCCTTCCAGCGCGCGCTGGAGATTGACCTGTTCTGTAAAATCCGTCATTCCGAACTGGCTTTTGTCGAAGATTTCATAACCGATTCTTCCGCTGCGGGCAAGCCCGGCACCTGATATTTCGAGCCGCAGCTTGTCGATTTCGGTTTTGGGAGCTTTGACCAGAATCGAGGTCCCCTCAACAATAAAGTCCTTCTTTTCTTCCTTGAGTTTGGCGGCAATCGCCTGCGCATCCTCGGGATTCAGGTCGCGGAAGAGGGCTTCATAAGGAACACGGTTCACAAAATAGACAACCGAACCGATCAAACCGATGCCCACAAGTGTGAAGAAAAAAATGCTGAGACGTTGGGACCACGACAGGCGTGACCACATTTCAAGAAGCTGATTAACAAAGTTGGGCCGATTACCGGGCATTATCGATACTCCATACAGGCGTGCGCGTGAAGTAAAGGTGCATTACATTCCCTTCAAATTTGCATTCGCATGATTTCCTGATAGGCCTGAACGATCTTGTTGCGAACCTGCATCATCATCTGAAAGGAAAGATCGGCTTTTTGCATGGCGATGACGGTGGTATGCAAATCCTGAGACTCACCCGTCATAAGCTTCTGTATTTCCAGGTCCGAGCTTTTTTGAAGCTCGTTCACCGTAGAGATCGCATCCTTTAATATATCTCCAAATCCGGTCCCGTTCTTATCGCCGCCGGCCTGGGGGGTGCGGACCTCCGGCATCTTGAGGTTGGGGTTAATTGGGCCGATATACACTTGTTCCATGAGCTTTCCTCTATCGGAGTATTTCCAGTGTTTTCTGTTGCATGTCCTTGGCGGCATTTACCGCTTGAAGGTTGGCTTCATAGGAGCGGGTTGCGGACAGGACGTTCACCATTTCTGTCATGGGATTGATATTGGGGTAATAAACATATCCATCTTTGTCTGCGTGGGGATGGCTTGGATCATGCTCCTTCCGGGGAGGACTCTGATCCGTCGTCATGCCGGAGATCCGGACGCCCTGAACGGCATCATCGAGAACCGCGCCGAACGACGTCTCCGGGCTTTGGGCGGTGAAAACGACATCTTTGCGCCGGTGAGGCTCGACACCGGCAGGCTGGGTGGTATTTGCATTGACCAGATTGCTGACAAGCACTTCCAGCCTTCTGCGCTGGGCCGTCAAGCCGGATGCCCCTACTTCAATGGCGGTCATTAGACTCATTAGGCTTTCCCTTCATAAATGCTGCTGGCGATCGTTCGGAATTTCCCCCGCAACATCTGGCTAATTAAGGAATAAGCAAAAGATGTCTGGCTCAGCTTCAACATTTCCCTGTCAATATCCACATTGTTCTGATCCTCGCGCATCGGCAATCCCTGAACTTCAAAGGCCTGAACCTGCGGAAACACCTGTATCGCACCCTTATGGTGCTCCGGGCGCTCTGTCCTGAGACTTCCGGAATTCTCCGCAAGCAGTTCCTCCATGGTTGCGTGAAAGGAGATATCTTTTGTTTTGTAGCCGGGGGTGTCTATATTGGCCAGATTGGAAGCGACAATTTGCTGACGCTGCGAGAGCCGGCCCATGTACGCTTCCCTCGCGTGAAGTGTTTGGTTTTGCAAGAAATCGAGCGTCATATTTTCATTTCCTCAGCCTCTTCCGACTGAAGAGGCCCCAAACTAAATGCAAATTATGTGCCAGAAGCTATTTCCGTCTGGTATCCCCTTGTGCATCCCGCTCTTTGTCGCATTAATCCCGCAAAACTGCTTATGTTCGGCGGATGCAAGGCCCCTGCACCCGCTTCGTACGCCCACCCGAACCGGTATCAGCAGGACGCGGGAGAGTGGGCAGATTTTGCCTGCCGGTCCTGGAGACCAAACTCGTTGAGTTTGTTTCTCAATGTCCGAAGACTGATGCCGAGACATTTGGCAGCACGCGTTCTGTTTCCCTGAGTATCCTGAAGCGTCCTGCAAATCAGCTGGCGTTCCATTTCCCGCATGGTAACCCCTGCGGAATAGCCAAGCTCGAACGGTTTGGTCTCTCCATGCAGCGTGGGCGGCGCTGGAGGAAATTCCGGCAGCTGCAGATCTTCCACTCGAATTGTGGATCCGGTACAGAGCGTGACTGCCCGCTGAATCATATTTTCAAGTTCGCGCACATTTCCGGGCCAGTCATGACGGAGGAGCCTGTCGACGGCTTCATTGCTGAGCAGAATGCCGTCGCGTCCGAAATTCCTCCCGTAGCGTTTGCAGAAAAAGTCAGCGAGAAGAGGAATATCGCCGCGCCGATCCCGAAGCGGCGGGATGGTCAGGCGCACTACATTCAGCCGGTAATACAGGTCCTCGCGAAAGCCTTCTTTGCGGACAAGCGTCAGGAGCTCCCGGTTGGTCGTTCGGTATGATGTGATCGTCTCCGAGTCTCATGATCTCCTTTTCCTGCAGGACACGCAGCAGCTTTGCCTGAAGAATCGGCGCCATTTCGCCAATTTCATCGAGCAAAAGCGTTCCCTTATTGGCAAGCTCAAACTTTCCGGGCTTGGAAACGCTCGCGCCGGTAAAAGATCCCTTTTCGAATCCAAATAGTTCGCTTTCCAGCAGATTTTCCGGAAGAGCGGCGCAGTTGACAGCGATAAAGGGGCCTGTGTTTCGAGGACTTTTGAGATGAATCAAGCGCGCCAGCAGCTCTTTGCCGGTGCCGCTTTCCGCTTCGATCAGTACGGTCGCCGTGCTTGCCGCGGCCTGGCTTGCCTGTTCCAGCGTGCGAGAGAACGCCGGGTCTTGGGTTATAAGTTCGTGCGAAACCTTCTCATTTTTCCGGGCTACGCAATCGAGCGCCCTGCGGACTACGGATTCCAGCGCCTCGGATGAAAACGGTTTCAGCAGATAATCAAACGCTCCATCGCGCATGGCCTCCACCGCATTCTGAACCGTTCCATAGGCTGTGAGCAGGATTACGGGCGTTTGCGGAGTCAGATTTTTGACCTTGCGCAGTAAATCAAGCCCGCTGACTTCGGGCATCCGCATGTCCGTTATCACTAATTGATAATATTTTTCTTTCAGCTTGCGCATCGCTTCCATACCACTCCCGGCGGTTGTGATCCCATATCCATGGCGTCGGAGTGTATCGTTGATGGCGATTAGCATCTGCGGTTCGTCATCCACAACCAGAAGCTCTTCTTCCATGCGCTATTCCCTTTCCGGCCTGTTTCCGAAAATGATTGTGAAAGCAGTTCCCCGGTTTACTTTGCTCGAGACCTGGATGGTTCCCGAGTGCTTTTCCACAATCTGGTTAACAACCGAGAGGCCCAGACCTGTACCGTTCCTGTTTGAGGT